>JAFDXG010000144.1 GCA_018268105.1 Bacteroidota bacterium
GCATCACCTGCCGTACCCAGGGCAATTAAAGCTATCGTACCCGGATGGCGGGCTTCAATTACACGATGTGCTTCTGCAATCCAGTCGCCGTGTATTTTATGCATATCTCCGCCAAGTGTCGTTCCGTGGCAGGCATAGTTAATAAATACACCTCTTAGTGTGCCATCGGGATCTGTGATTTTAAGTAAAGGCAATGCGACATCTACCGGGCCGCCATCAGTACGGCGATTTGCAGCAAATAAGGCCTGCCCCTGTCCCCAGCTTACAAAGGCAGGCTTTCGGTTTTTCAAAGCTGCTACCGCCACTTCTTTCAATTGCCGGGTTAGTTGTTCGGTATATTGGGCGATATGAATCAATTGATCCAGGGATAAAAGTGAATCGCTAAACTTGCCATCCCTGTATTGTAATATATTGATGAGGTTTCCGACCTCAGGTCCACCGTGGGTATGTGATGCAAAAATTGCAATTTGCGAGGGGGCAATTCCCTTTTCCTGTGAAAGAAAATCCACTACATTCTTTGTAATACGCCAGGGTATACCTACAAGATCTACCGTAATCATTACTGTCGGGTGTTGTTCATCACTGCCAAGCACAAGCGCTTTTGCCGAAATAGGTTGTAATATACTGTCAGCTTCTGTACTTAGCCGGGCCGCATATCCTGCCATTCGAATAGGAAACTTTGGAGTAATATCAACACTTGCCATACCCACTGCTATATTCAATCTGTTATTTGTGTTAAATTGTGCAAAAGAAAATTTTACCGGCAACAAAATTGTTGCAAAGAGGATAGCAACACAAAATGTGTTACTGCTTTTCCGGATCTGGACATACATTATTGCTGTATTCATGGTAGTATTATTTATAATTTAAGGTTTGGGGGTTAGAGTTTCACGCCTCGTTTTCACCTCTCGCTATTCCTCATTCCCCTGTTTCAAAAAAGCAAGCAGATCAGCCATTTGTTGTTTACTGATTTTATCTTCCCAACCAACAGGCATAACCGAAATACCGAGCGCTTTTAAAGATGTAATATCCCGCCGGGATATATCATTGACTTTTCCATTTGCATCAGTTATTGTAACTGCTGTTGGTGTTTCATTGGTAATGATACCCTGTATCACCTCTCCTTTTTTATTCATCAATTCCCAGGTATCATATCCATGGGCTATAGACCTGTTGGGATCCAAAATATTAGTCATAATATCAGCAGGGGCCCATGCATGAACGGTCCCAAGATCTGGGCCATAAGCCCGCCCAATCTTACCCTCTACCTGGTGGCATACCGCACAATTGTCCTGAAATATGTTTTTACCAATAGAGGTATTCCCCCGCAAGGTTAATGCCGACTGATAATCATTCAAAATACTTTTAAGCTTATCATCTTTCTTAGAAAAAATTTCCCTTGCCCGCATCCTGAGTGGGATATTTTTTAATGATCTTAGTCTAACGCTTTGCACCCAATTAACATCACCCTGGTTAATTTTCCCTGCCTGCAGCGCATCCAGCAGTAGTCTTATTCTATCATCATTACTGAGGCTGCCATCAATCACTGTTCCTCTTACACCAGATGACAAGGCATCCCATTTCGACAGAAGAAATACGGTGATTGCGGTACCAGGTATCTTCATTAGTACAGCTACAGCGGAAATTTGTATTAGCGGAGGTTCACGCGGATCTATCAAAGTTTTAAGAAAATTAGTATATGGCGCCGGAGACCGCAATGCAAGAAAATTAATTGCTGATACCCGCTTTTCTACAGGTAATTTTTTATCGCCTGCAAGCTGACATGCTTTTCGCATTGACGCAATAGATAGTTTTCCTTCCGGGAGCCCTATAGTTTGCATCAATTGTAATGAAGATTTTCTGATTGGGGCTGAAGAGGCGGACAAACTGTTTTGCACCAATTCAGGTATACTTTTTTCCAAACCGGCAGGCAAAGAATGCCTGTTCATTAATCCCTGCGACAGCCCCTCCAGCAATGCAGCCTGCCAGGTAACCGTTTCTGAACCTATAGCCTGGGCACTTTGTATATAATGCATTACCGTTCCGGCAGGCTGGTTTGTTCCGATAATTGCACCAAGCCTTTGTACCAGTGAGGCATAAGTGCTGTTTTTATTATCGTAATTTGTAAGTACGGCATTTAGTAATTCTATAGCCTGTGAAGAAGAAGCGCTCAATGCTGCAATCTGTACCCATTTGTCATTCACATCTTTGAAAAGCAGTTGCTGGCGGATTTTATCAGCTTCCGGATTTTGTATATTACCGAGGGTAAGCAATAGTTGAAACCTCACTGCAGCACTTGTATCACTTTTTAATTTGAAAAGAGGGGCAGATAATCCGGGGCTATCTTTTAAATGTAACTCCGCCAGTTGAATTGCATTTTCCCTGATCCCGGGTTCGGCATCAGTAAGCGCTTGTCCGATCAAATCTGCAGTAAGTGCATGCATACCTTCCAACGTCCATAAAGCATGCAGTCTGCCTAAGGGAGATTTATTCTTTAGTATCATTTCACTCAGCGCTGGTATTATTTTTTTATCATTCCGGTCTACCAGTAATCTTTGTGCATTTAATCGCCACCAGATATTTTTATCAGCAAGCGTTTGCACCAGCGATTCACCAGGTTCATTTCCCATCCGCAAACCTTTAGTCCACTGAGGCATATCAGCTTCTTTTGCACTAATCCGGTAAATCCTTCCTTTGTTGTTTCCATTATATAGGTTTACAGTATCCAATACTTCTTTTGCCATAAACTCAGGACCCTCTATAACCTGCCGGTAAAAATCCACAACATATAAAGCACCGTCGGGACCAATATAAGTGTTTACCGGTCGAGTATAAGGATCAGCAGAAGTCAGAAAATCTTTTTTCCCTAAGATACGTTTTGCTTTTGGTGTAATACCGTTGGGTACGAGGCGATCAGCATGAACAAGATTGCTTACCGGTTCGCAAACAAAAGTTACATTTTCATTATAGTCCTTTGGAAATACCCCGCCTAAGTAAGCGGAATTACCACAGGCAGAGGTGAATACTCCAACATCTGTCAGCATTTGGTATTCGGGGTTTTTGGTGGTGGAGTAAACTTCACGATGATCGGCTAATGTTTCTGTAGCATTGGATATTGCCATATCGGTATTTCGTTGAAGATAACGGGCAGGTACTACATTCTGGTAAATATGATTGCTGTTACTTACCATTAAGTGGTGCCCCCACGCATCCCATGTTTGACCAAATTGTGTTTGTCCCGACAATACTTCCATCTGCCTGCTTTCAGGCAGGAAGCGGAGACTACTTTCCGGCAAACGAGTACCTGCAGGGTCGTCAGCGAAATATATTTCACTTTTGGCTACCGGCAGATCGGCAAGGTAAATCCAGTTGTCCAGACCGTATTTGGGATTGTTCACATTTGCTTCAAGGTTAGAAGTATCAAAGCCTGTGAGCAAGATTCTTCTTACATCGGCTACACCGTCACTATTGGTGTCTTCCATATAATACACATTAGGTGCATCAGTTACAATCACCCCATTTTTCCAGCGCATAATTCCTGAGGGTAATATGAGAGAATCAGCAAAGACTTTTGCAGAATCCATCTTTCCGTCTCCATTTCTGTCCGAAAGGAGTATCACTTTACCTACTCCGGATTTATTAAAAGGCACACCTGCCATTTCCACTACGTACATCCGGCCATATTCATCAATCATCATATCTACCGGATCGTGAATGAGCGGTTCACTGGCTATTAATTCTATTTTAAACCCATCTGCTACCTGAAAAGTAGACAGATCATTTTCCGCTGAAGCGCTGAAAGGGGATGATGAGCCAGGTGGATGATTGCACCCGGTAAACAATAGTATGAAAACTGATATAAACTTATTCATAAACCAGGTTATTGACAAATGAGGTTCTATCCTTAGGTTTATTAATCATAAGGTTTCAACAGGATATCCAGTTCCACAGCACTGTCTTTATCCAGATAAAGTGTTGCATTGCCGTGTCTTCTAAGGATGGTGGATGGATATTGTTCTTCAATTTGGCTTTGCAGTGTATGATATACCGCACGAGATTTGGTATTTCCCGGTACTATACAATACACTAACTCAGCACTCATAAGGGTTGGGATGGTGAGGGTAATAGCCGCTGATGGTACATCTTCGATTTTTGCAAAACATTTATCGTGCACCTGCTGATAACGCGACGCTTCTGATAATTCAACGATTTTCACAGGGAGAGGATCATTGAAGTTCGCAATATGAGGGTCATTAAAAGCGATATGTGCATTCTCGCCAATTCCCATGCATACTATATCTGCAGGATACTCATTCAATAACATACCATATCTGTTACATTCCCCGGATGGATTTTCTGTATTTCCGTTTATGTAAAATATATTTTTGAAAGGTACTTTATCAAAAATGCGATCTCTGAGGAATCGTCCGAAAAGCTGAGAGGCATTTTCATCCAAACCAATATATTCGTCCATGTGAAAAGCATTTATTCTTGTCCAGTCAATACCTTCAATTACAGATAAAGCAGCCAAAAATTCATTTTGTGATGGTGCTGCTGCAAAAATCATATTGACAGCATCCTGTTTCTGCAATAAAGCTGTTATACCATTTGCCGCATCCTGAGCAGCTTTAACACCCATTTCTACCCTTGTATTATATATTTTAACTTTCAGTTTATTAGCTGTTAATTCCTGTATATGGCTCATGGATTACTATTTATTTACTGAAAACCATTTTTCCGTTTTTGATAACTTTTTGCACCTCAATTTCTGATCCCTTAAGTATAAAAATCACAAAGTCATTCCTATTGCTTTTGAAATTATTTCCACAAGTACTTAGAAAATCATTTACATTTACTGATGCCATTCGCCAGGCCTCACCAAGACTACAGAGCTTATGCTCCATCATTGTCTCCACATTTTCACGCAAAGACTTGGCTGCTCCTGCCAATATCCCCTGCCCTCCTTTTACTGAAAGTCTTTTGTTTTTTTCCAATATCACAGCACCACCAATATGACTCTGATATTCTCCGGGTTCCATTCCTGTAAAACATGTAGCATCGCTGACAATCATAGCAGCATTTGTTTTTACCATCCTGACTATATTGATAAAAGAATCGGGAATATGAATGCCATCCGCAATAATGCAGGTGTACAAATTATCTTCAGCCAGTTGATCCCAGATCAGATTAGGATGTCGTTGTATCATCAGGGGTATACCATTACCCAGGTGAGTAGACATACATGCCCCTGCTTTTACTGCACTTTTTACCTGGTTGGTATTTGCAAGGGAATGACCAATAGAAACAATTACTCCAGACTGCGAGCACTTTTCTATAAATGCAGGAGCTGTTTCCCATTCCGGCGCCAGGGTTACAATCTTTATTCTGCCATCTGCAGCTTCCTGAAATTTTTGGAATAATTCCCAGTCCGGTGGTTTTATGAATGCTTCGCTGTGTGCGCCTTTAGCACCCGGCAGAGGAGATATGAAAGGGCCTTCAAGATGAATACCTCCAATACAAGCATTTATGAGAGTATCTTCTTTGCAGGCATCTGCAATAGTGCGCATGATGGCAATAATATGCTCATCAGAATTGGTGATTACCGTCGGGAAATATGTAGTAACACCTTCTGTTAATAATAACTGAGTAGTTTTTTTAATATCCTGGATGGTTACGGATGGTACATTAAAATCAATACCGCCTATACCATTAATCTGAAGGTCAGTCAATCCCGGTCCAAAAAAGTAGTGGTTACGCCCTGCTTCAATTCCAATAATAGACAAAAGCTGGTCTCCGTCAAAAGAAAGTTGCTCTATTTTTCCGGTTATACAATTCCTGCAAATCAGTTTTTTTTCTTTATGTTTTTCTTTATTCAAGATGCTATTGATTTATGTTTTTCTTTTTAATGCAGCCATCAGGCCGCTAACATTTTCCGGTACAGATTTGTTTATCTGTCCAAGCGCAATAAATACCAGTGCCGATACAAATGTGGGCAGTCCCACTTCAATAGATAAACTATCCGTATGTATATATTTGGTAACAGCAAAAGTAATGAGCCCGGCTGCAATTGATGATATAGCAGCGAATGGTCCACTGGATTTAAATACCGGGAGCATGCCCAGTAATAGTGGTAGTGCTGTAGGTCCAAGCAATGCTCCAAACCAGTTAACAATCAATCCTAACACACCACCAAATCTTTCGTAATTCAAAGCAATGATTATTGTGGCAAGGGTAAAAATAAAAGTTGTGATACGTGCAGTGCGGAGGGGATGTTTATCAGTAGCGAATTTTTTTGAAACTACAGGAAGAATATCGCGGGTGATTACGGCGGCAATGGTATTTACATCCGAAGAAGTCATACCCATGGTAGCGGCGAATAATGATGCAATAACCAATCCTATCATACCCTTCGGCAGAATTTCAAGCATCAGGTGACCATAAGAAGTATTGGGAGTTTCGAGCCCGGGAATTATTAATGGTGCAGCCCACATCGGGAAAAACAAAATTAGCGGCCAAATCAGATACAGATAACCTGACAACCGGGCTGCTTTGGTTGCTTCATTTTCTGATGGTGACGAAATATATCTTGTAGCAAGACTCCATCCCCCGCCATTATAACTTAAAAAGTAAAGAAAGAACATGATGAGAACAAAACCTGCTGTATAGGGGTCGTTAAACAGTTGGCTATGCTCAGGTGGCAGCTCTTTCCATATACCGGTAATAGATCCGGCGCCACCAAGTTTTTTCAGCACAAGAACAAACATTACCACCCCACCAAGTACCTGCACTATAAACTGGATCAAATCAGTTATTATCACTCCCCACAATCCGCCAAAGGTTACATAAATCAAAGTAACCACTCCTGAAATGAGGATACCTTCTGTCATTGGAATACCTGCTACCACATTCAGAAGGATACCAATAGCTGCCCATTTAGCACCAACATCAAATACTTTGAGTATAGCACCGCTCCAGGCCATGATCTGCTGCGTTGTAAGATCGTAGCGGGTTTTAAGATATTCAAGCGGGGATTGAATCAGAAAATTTTTTCGTAACCTCACCCAATATACCGGGAATATTTTGGCACTGATGATAATTGCGATAGCAACAGGTAGTGCCCACCACATATACATAGTAAACCCGTGTGTATAGGCCACTGCTGCATAAGCAACAAATACCGCACCGCTATGTCCTGATACATGATGGGAAATACCTGCCAGCCACCATGGCAGTTTACCACCTGCAACAAAATAATCCTCCGCACTTTTGCTTTTAAAATAAGACATGACACCTATGACTATCATGCTTAAAAAGAAGAGGATAACAACTATAATATCAATGGTATCAAGCGTCATAAAGCAGGTGGTTATGGTAATTTTTAAAGTGTACAAACGATATCATAAAATAATCTCAGACAGTTGGTTCCCATCCCGGTTCATAAGATCTTTTCCAGTATTGATCAGCAAGATTGTTCTTAAGAATATGCCCATTCTTTTCATCAATGTGTAATGCAGTATTACCAGCCCTTAATGCTATATTACCCAACTGACAAAGCAGCGTACTTTTATGTCCTTCTTCAATTTCAGCATTCAGAGTTGTACCCTTTCGGATACCGTCAAAGAAATTTTGTATGTGTAATGCGTCTAAAGCCTGCGAAGGGTTTACGGTATTACGCTCATCAATTGTAATGTCATTATTAACCTGTTTGATCAGTTTGTTATCAAGGTCATATATTTTATATTCATTACCGCCTGTGATGACCATTGTTCCCTTTTCACCGTAAAAAGTGACACCAACCGCAGAGCCTTCGATATAGTGCCCATTGCAGCTCCTTCCTTCCCATTCCATCAAAGTATTATTGGAAAATTCCCAGGTGATCACCTGGGTATCCGGCGTTTGCCAGTCGTCTTTATAACGGTAACGCCCACCTCCTGAGTAAACGCTAACCGGATAATCTACTTCCAAGCCCCAGCGCATCAGGTCTGCCATGTGCGTACCATTGTTCAATGCTTCTCCTGTACCCCAGTTCCAGAACCAGTGCCAGTTGTAATGCAGGATATTGTCGCGATAAGCCTCTCGTGGCGCCGGTCCCTGCCACAAATCAAAATTCAGCCATGAAGGCACTTCAGTTTTCCTGCCCACCCCTATAGATGGACGATTATTGGAATACCATCCCCTGGCAAAGTAAGCCCGGCCGATAATGCCCCCATGAAGTTCTTTGATGGCCGTTATGATATTTGGCCAGGAGCGACGCTGGGAACCCATTTGCACCTTCCGGTTGTATTTTCGGGAAGCAGCCACCAGCCACTCTCCTTCTTGCGGGTTATGGGAACATGGTTTCTCCACATACACATGCTTACCCGCCTTACAGGCAAGGATAGCCGCAGGTGCATGCCAATGATCAGGGGTGGCAATCACCATCGCTTCCAGGGCTTTATCTTCCAGGACTTTTCTAAAATCAGGGGTGCCTTTTGGAGCTGTACCCTGAATTTTATTCACCACATCAATACATTTATTCATAGCCCGGCTGTCCACATCACTTATATGTATAATCTCACAGTTTTTTTGCTGTGCATAATTTTGGGCCAGCGCCAGCCCCCTTGCATTCACCCCCATGATACCCACTTTAATTCTTTCGTTGGCACCAATAATATTATTATAACTTTTCGTACCGAACCCGGGTAAAATACCTCCAATGGAAACAGCCGCAGAAGCGCCGATTGAACGTTTAATGAAATGTCTCCTCGAACTTTTCATAAAAAAACATTTTAGATCACTCAAAAAAAAGAATCAAATCAACTTCTTTAATGTACGTTGCGCCTCACTGTTAGCCTTTTTCCATATTTCCTCAAGTTTTACAGATGCCCCCATTTTCCTTTTACTTTCATCAGCAGCTTCCATAAAAGTCAGCATCTCCAGTGTTTCTTCCTGATGCACCGGTGGTAATCCGCTATCAAAAAATTTCACAATCTCTGCTAACAAAGGTTCATACCCCAGTAAAGGGCCCAATACAGCATCTCCCTTTTCCCCATAGGCAGTACCGCCATAGCTATGCACACCGGTTCGTGTTCCCCGAAATGCCCCTATCCTGCCATCCGCCCATGTACCCACAGCCATATCTGTACTTTCCGAATGTATCCTTATCACTTCCCTGCATCCTGCGCCCATCACTGTGTATAATATTTCCACACCATGAATCCCATACCAGAAAATATCAGGATGAGTTTCTTCTATTGAGCAGGGACTATAGGTATCAGCTCCCAATACTTTCCCGATTTTACCATTCGCTACTTCCTGTGCAGATGACATAAACCTGAGGCTTGAAGAAGAAAATACAGGTACTTTGTAATGTTTTGCCAGTTCAAAAATGGCGATGCCATCTTTCAGAGAAGCTGATAAGGGCTTATCAATAAACATGGTTTTACCAGCTTTCAGCACAGGTATTGCCTGCTCAAGATGCCGCCTCCCGTCATTCGTTTCCAATAATACAACATCTACTTTTTTTAATAATTCTTCAATACTGTCCACAATTTCAACACCCATACTTTTTACTTTCTCCGTATACTCAGGGATGCGGCTTACAGAAGATTCAATATCCAGGCTGCCTTTTGGATATGCTGCAATCACTTTATATCCGCCAAATTTTCCGACTGTATCATCTACATTCAGCATTTGTGTAAATGCAATACAGTGTGAAGTATCCAAACCAATGATCCCAACTCTTTTTCCGTTTACAGGTGTACCCTTACTTAATAAAGGCAGATTTGATCCAACAAGAGACAAACCGGCGCCTGCAATAGCAGAAGTTCTGATAAATTTTCGCCGGGAATACAATGATTTCATAAAGCGTTTTATTCGTTTACCAAACTTATCTTAAAAAATCAATAAACTACTAACTGCACAATGAATGAGTACACAAATAGTCTACTACAACGTTTGAAATTGTTTTAAGTTCCCCAATTTTTCCGGGAAACCGTGTACGTTTCTAAAAATAATGAGCAGAATACTTTACCTTACCTGTTAACGATTAGCCGGCAGGGTATTTTAATATTTTTAATGGTTAAATCGCTATCACTTTTGTCATTGATTGCTTCAAAAAGCAACACAGCAGCCTGCCTTCCCACTTCGTAAAAATCTTCTTCTACCGAAGCCACCGGTTTATGATCGAGATATTTGAATAAAGGGAGGTTGCCAAAATCTGTAAAATCAATTACATTCAGCCTATCCGGATATTTTTTCTTCAAAAATGCAATAGCATCAAGAGTAATATCATTTTTAAAAGTGAAAATAGCAGTTGGGGGCGACTTTAACTGCATAAGGGCAATCATAGCTTTTTCTGTTTCCTTTTCTGAAAAATCAACTTCTTTAATAAGCACTTCATCAAGTGGTATTCTGTTTTTATGCAATGCCTTTTGATATCCTTCAAAACGGGCAAGAGAAATAGGCATCGTTTTGGGGCCCATAATATAAGCAACACGTTTATGCCCTTTCCGGATCAGAAAATTGGTGGCTTTGAATGCTCCTTCTTCATTATTTACCGATACATAACTGAAGTGATCATTACCGGGTTCCCTTACAATATGTATGACTGGAATGCCAACAGTTCTGAATTTTTCAAACAGCGTCATGTCTATCGTATTCTTTGTAACTGCGGCAATCAAACCATCTACGCGGTTCCTGATCATCATATTTACGATACTCTCTTCCTTGCAGGTATTTTCATGGGATTGCGTCAAAATAATATTATAATTCTCAGCTTCTGCAATTTTTTCGATACCGTTTATTGCTTTTACAAAAAAATGGTCCTGCAAATCGGGGATGATAAGTCCAATAGTAAAACTTTTATTCAATTTAAAATGCCTGGCCGATTCATTAGCAATATAATTCCATTTATCGGCCAGTTCCTTTACTCTTTCTCTGGTAATAGCACTAATGGTACTGTCATTATTCAGGGATTTTGAAACCGTTGACACGGACATGTTCAGTTTCCTGGCAATATCTTTTAAAGTAATCCCCTTTTTCATGCCGCTTTAATTTCCAAAAAATATTTTTTCAATACTACAGCTTTTAAAGCTATAAAATATTATTTGTAA
>JAFDXG010000145.1 GCA_018268105.1 Bacteroidota bacterium
CATTCAACAGATCCGTCGCTGAAAATAATTTTAGCTCCCGTAATATTTTCCTTGAGGGAAGGCCTGTCAAATAATACAATCTTATTTACCCATTGTGGGGTGTTCCAATCCAACTGCACCCAGGGTAATCTTATATAACCCCAAAATGCAGTGCTCGCCTGGCAGGCCCATTCACCTTTTCCATCTACTCCGATAATACCATCATTTACAAACCTTCCTGCAAAAGTTGTGCTGGCTTCTGTGGAAACAGTAATTGTAGCCAAAGGAGCAATATTATCCGGACCGGCAAAGGCAGCCCCTCTCAGAGCTATTATTATTATCAATATAGAAACTTGTTGACAATATTTCATTTTGAATCGTTTAATGCTGTTTATATTCAAAAACTCTGTTTTGTTTTGAATCAATCATTAAAAGTTATTTCTCTTTTTATTCCCTTACTATCGAAAATGGTCAATGCTATAACATTTTTATCCAGACTTAAAAATCTTGCAGATGCTGACAGAAAAGATGAACCGCCATAAAATTCCCTATGCTGCTTAATTCCGTTTTTATACCTGATCTCGGCACTTATGTCATTTGGATTAAGCAGAATATTTTTGCAATCTCTTTTTAACTCATATAATTTTAAAGGTCCCCGGTTTTGAGTAGCTGCCAACCACAATCTATTGTTAATACCTCTAAGCTTTACCATCGCCTTGCCGTTGCCAGGAATAAAAATTCCACTGTTTAGAATAGATAGAGTTCTGAAATTCCCCTTACCATCACCTTTCAGCATCAGACCATTTAATGCATCATATCGTCCTATACTAAGATCAGTCCCAAAATCATTAGTGTTGATTGCTAAATCAAGATTTCCATCACCATCAAAATCTTCTACTACCATTCCGTTGAGCGAAGATAACTGTGCCATAAAGGGAAGCGGTTGCAGGGAAAATTTCCCATTGCCTTCATTTCTGCAAAAAGCCGAATGAAAATCATTTGCTCTCAGGATTAATGCACCTGCTAATTGCTCTTGTGAGAAAACCTGACTCATTGTTGCCCTGGCATAAGATTTATAATCACTGAATTTTGATCTTGTACCAATAATTTGCTTTACCATATCATCCCGCAGGGCCGAAGGAAATTCCATTTTTGTGCGATCTTCCTGACTTGCCGGCAGATATAGGGAAAGGACAGCGTCATAGCTATTATTTTTATCAAAGTCCTTAGCATAAACAGAGACAGGATTCTCATGGCTGGCTCTGAAAAAAGAATTCTCACCCAGGTTACCCAGGACGTAGTCTATATCTCCATCATTGTCAAAATCACCGGCTGCAATACTATTCCACCAACCTAACCGGTCTTCTATTCCGCAACCTTTAGTTATATTCTTGAAACTACCCTTTTCATTTTTCAGGAATACCGGGGACATCCATTCTCCAGCCAATACCAGGTCGGGCCAACCATCATTATCAAAATCAGAAAAAACAGCATCACTTATTAATCCAATATTGTTTAATTCATTTGCCACTTCATTTGTCACATCTGTAAATTTTATCCGCCCTTTTTCCGAATCATTCCTGTAGATAAAACTGGAAACAGGCAGTGGATAATACCAGGGACTGACCCTGCCCCCTATAAAAAGATCGGGGTCGCCATCTTTATCATAATCCGCTACCCGCACGCATGATTTACTAACAAAATTGTCTGGAACAGCAAGATTGTCTTTAGTAAAATTCCCATTCCCGTCATTAATATAAAAACAATCTCTGTAAGAGCTTGAATTTTGTGCAGATTCATAACCCCCTCTTGTTATATAGACGTCCAAATCACCATCATTATCAGCATCAAATAATGCTATCCCCATGTCTTGAAAATTTACAGTGTCGGATTGAAAAGGGTACTTCATATCCTTTTGAATAAACTCACCATTATTCTGCTGAAAAAGAACTTTTGCGGGGAATGATGAATTTCCACCAATTAATATATCATCCAAACCGTCACCATTCAAATCGCCTGTTGCCAGAGATGGACCATATTCTGAAAACTTATGGGGTAATAATAGCTGAAAAGAAAAATCATTATAATCTCGTTGGGAATGTATATAGTTAATACCCGATGCAGACGTAATATCCCTGAAAAAACTGTTTTTTTCAAGTAGAAATGGCTGCCATTCAAAATGAATATCAGCATCTTCCTTATTTACTTTAAGGGTTTGATCAACAACGACTTTTTTGATTACCTGTTTACTGTTGTCAGGCCATTTTATAATAACCGAATCAATAATGGTTACTGAATCCAAACCAAAATGCGGATTGATTTGTACTGTGGACAAATAGCCTCTGTAAGGTGTCTGTTCATATACCTGCATGTTACCATGATAGTAAAGCTCAATCCAGGCGCCTAATCCATTAATATTTGCAGCATCTCCTTTCAGTTGTACTGATAAATAATGATAGTTACCGGAATTTGAATTCATCAGTGTATTTTCATAAACCGAAGCTTCATCATTAATGTTATTTATGATCATATCCATATCACCATCATTATCCAAATCCGCATAAGCGGCGCCGTTAGAAAAAGTGGGACGCATTAGTCCCCATTCTGCAGATACTTCCGAAAATTGGCAATTACCATTATTGCGAAAAGCATAATTATGAAGTTTCACTTCAGGTATTTGAGCCATTCTGTTTGCCTGTGGCGATATGATGGTCATTTCTCTTCGGGAAGCAATAAAATCACGATCTGATACATCTTTGGGAAAGCCATTAGTCATAATCATATCCCGAAATCCGTCGTTGTCAAAATCTGCAATTAGGGGTGTCCAACTCCAGTCGGTTTCAGCAATACCTGAAAAAAATCCAATTTCTGCGAAAACTGGATCGCCGATGGAATCGTTATCCTTTACTCTCGGACCCAAATTCAATTGCAGGGTATTTCTTACATATTGCGGTTGATATTGATAAAATTCATTGAGTCGGCTGTTTTGATAACCGGAAGTACCCAGCATCATTTTTTTACGGTAATTATCTTCAGGATTCATATCCAGTTCAACAATATCCGATAAGCCGTCGTTGTTGATATCAATTATGTCCTGCCCCATACCATTAGCTGAAGTATGTTTAAAATATGATGCTGATCTTTCACTGAAAGTTCCGTCGCGATTATTGATATACAGGAGATCATTGGGTACGAAATCATTAGTTACAAAAAAATCTTTCCACCCGTCCTTGTTTATATCCGCCACGGTTACTCCGTGAGCGTATCCTTCAATAGTAACTCCGGCTTGTTTAGTTACATCAGTAAACTTTGGATGCTGCAACAAGCTATCCCAATCATTTCTATACAGTCGTCCTGTACTTGGAAAGGAACCATCCTTGATTTTAGATCTAATCAAAGAGGGATTCATTCCGGGGAGAATTTCGTTTACTGCTATGTAAATATCTAGATCGTTATCATTATCAAAATCAAAAAAGGCAGCCATAGTGGAATGTGTGGTATCATCAAGCCCGTAATTTGCAGCTTCTTCTTTAAATACAGGTATTTTTTCTTTGTTGAGCCCCTGATTAATAAAGAGTAGGTTTTTTCTCTTTACAGGATTTTTATCCATAGAAACACAAACATATAAATCCAGCCAGCCATCATTATTAATATCAACAACAGATACCCCTCTGCACCACTTACCATTAGTAGCAGTTCCCGCCACTTCGGTAATATCTTCAAACTGCAATTTTCCTTTATTCAAATAGAGTTTAGATGAAACCAAATTCCCGGTTAAATAAATATCCTGTAAGCCATCATTATTAAAATCTCCTACACCCACCCCGCCTCCATTATAAAGATTAGTTTCGTCTACAGGATTCAACGAGTCAGTCTCCACAATTCTATTGTTGAATTTGATCCCGGTATGTTCGGCAGAAACTTCCTTAAACAGTTGGTGATTTTGCCTGCATGACATAATAATTGTACACTGGCATATAATAAGGATACTGTAAAAAATAGATTTCATACGCAGAAAGTTTATCAATACTATTTCCCATGAATTTTATTCCGGATGACCTCAATTACCTCATTTAGCTTAAATACGAAAGAAGTGAATATTATTTTAGTTATTTTTTTTGGAAGATACATTTTTTTGAATATATTTGATATGTATATACATATATACATGTAAATATATAGTTTTAAGTTTTAGATAAAAAAACTGATTGTTAATGTTTGTGAGATATCATTGAAAAATACACCCCCCAATCCTTGACAGAAGCAAAGCCCGACAATTTGCTCCTAATAATGATGAGTTTTAATGTACAACTTCATCATGAAGATGATGTAATGTGCGTTCATAGGTTGTTGAATTGATCAAAATTTTTATACTACAAACAACATAAACAAACATTATGAAATCAAAGCAACTGCTAAGAAATCGGGCAATTTTCAAGTACCCGTTTTGCTGGATTATTATGCAAAGTTTTTTATGTGCTCAGTTGTGGGCAAATGATACCGGGTTTAATGCCGGTATCCCAGGAAGCACTGTTAATTTTAGCAAGGGCTACACTCTCGACAGATTAATTCACGGACAAATAACAGATGAAAAAGGGGCTACTGTATCAGGAGTTACTGTTACTGAAAAAGGTACTACTAATGCAGCAACTTCCGACGATAACGGAAGATTTTCCATCACAATAAAAAGCAATTCCAGCATACTTGTATTTTCCCATATCGGCTACCTTGAGGCTGAAGTAAAGGTGGGTTCTTTGATTAATGTTGATGTCAAAATGGAGCTCCTTTCAAAGAATCTCGAAGACGTAGTGGTAGTGGGCTATGGCACACAAAAGAAAAGGGAACTGACCAATGCTGTTGTTCAGGTATCTGGCGAAGAGGTGAAAAAATCCAACGCCCTTTCCATGTCTAACTCTCTATCAGGCAGGTTGGCCGGCTTATTCATAAACCAGCGGAGTGCGGTACCTGGTTTTGATGATGCTGAAATTTTAGTGAGAGGTCCTAATACTTATCGCAACAATTCTGCATTGATTGTAATAGACGGTGTAGCCAATGCGGATCCTGATGGGTTGAACCGTCTTGATCCCAACGACATAGAATCAATTTCTGTATTAAAAGATGCTTCTGCTGCAGTATATGGTGCCCAGTCTGCCGGCGGTGTTATTCTGGTAACTACCAAACGTGGAAAGACCGGAAAACCGAGTTTTGATTTTTCAGCTATTCAGTCCTATCTGTCACCTACAATGAAAGTAAAATCAGCCAATGTGTTTGAGTATATGAATGTGCTCAATGAGAGAAGGGAACTGGAAAATAAACCACCTGATTTTCCCGATGAGATAATAAATGCATTTAAAGATGGAACCAGAAGACCGGAAAACTGGTATGATGCCCTGGTAGACCCACCGGCTAAACAATCCAGACAATCACTTACCATGCGGGGTGGTACTGAGAGATTCCGGTATTTTATTTCTCTGGGGGCAGCATCGCAGGGGAGTATTCTTAGGGGAGATGATAAAACAAAATTGAAACAATATAATGTTCGCAGTAATGTGGATGTTGATATTACAAAAGACTTTCAAGTAGGGGTAGATATTACATACAGGCAAAAAAACACAGAAACACCCCAGGGTGGCGCAGGTGGTGAAATAGGATCTTTCGCCAGCACCAGCCCCCTTCAGGAGGCATATATATACGGAGATTATCGCTATCCGGGTGAAGGCTGGTCACAATTAAACCCTGCGGCACGCCTGCTTAGCCCCGGTTATAAAAAATACAAATTCGACTATGCAAGCGGTACAATCCGGTTTAAATACGATATGCCTTTTGTAAAGGGGCTTTCATTAGATGGCTTCGCATCCTATATCAAGACTTTTAATTTTGATAAATACTTTAACTACACCTGGTTTTATTATGAACGCGATCCGAACAATCCAGGTGAAGTGATTAAACGTAAATCGCGTTCGGTTGAAGATATTGGACTGGGGGAAAGTTATTATCAAAGTACCAGGCTTACTGAAAACATAAAGCTTTCTTATAACAACATATTCGGCGATCACAAAATCAGTGCGTTTATTGCTTATGAGCAGATGGATTACAGATACGATATCCTATCCGCTTCAAGGTTAGGTTACGACTCACCCCTGATTGATCAGCTTTCGGCAGGCAGCACCGATCGTGCAAACTGGAGTAATAGTGGAAGCGCATCAGAAGACGCGCGTAGAAATTATTTTGGACGAATCAGTTATGAATTTAGAAACAAATATTTATTAGGGCTTAGCGCCAGGTATGATGGTTCTCCTATATTTCCTAAAGACAGTCGTTTTGGTTTTTTCCCACAGGTATCAGCAGGTTGGGTATTGAGCAAAGAATCTTTTATCCCTCAGAACATTTTCAGCAATCTAAAACTGAGGGCATCATGGGGTCAGTTGGGTAACGACAGAGTAACTCCCTTCCAGTACCTGGGCGGATATGGGTATACAGCGGGATGGGTTGTGAACGGAAATGATATCAGAGGCATTGCACCCACCACTACACCCAATCCCAATATTACCTGGGAAGTAAGTGAAAAGACTGACCTGGGACTTGAAACCGGATTTTTGAACAACCGTCTTACTTTCGAGTTTGACGTATTCCAGTCAAAAACATCTAAAATCCTTGGCAAAAGACAAGCTTCTATCCCCGGCTATACCGGGCTGGTACTTCCCGATGAAAACATTGGCAAGATGAACAGCCAGGGTTTTGAAGTGCAGGCAGGATATCGTCAAAATTTTGGAAGAGTTGAATTAAGAACAAGCGCCAACTTTTCTTATGTAAAAAACAAAATCATTTACTTTGACGAAACACCCCAGGCAGAACCTTACCAAAAACTGGAAGGTCAGCCCTTTAATTCCATCCTGGTGTATAAAGCAATAGGTATTTACAGAACAGCGGATGAACTTACTAAATACCCGGGTTATCCAGGCGCAATGGTTGGCAACCTTATTTTTGCCGATCTCAACGATGATGGTGTTATCAACTCTAATGATACTTACAGGTTTGATGCCACCAGTTTTCCCAAGATGCAATTTGGATTTGCTGTTGGAATAAATTATCAAAACTTTGACCTGTCAATTTTATTACAGGGACAAAGCGGTGGCAAGTTTCGCTTAAGCAACGGTTTCAACTCAGGAGCTGCAGGAAATGGTCTGGCTTATGTAGCTCACAATTCATTTTCTTTAGAACACACCAATGCAGAACTGCCCATGATACAACCAGTGGGAGTGGCAGGATCTAACAGCGATTTTTATTACCACAATTCCACCTGGTTGCGTTTGAAAAATATTGAACTGGGATATACCCTGCCTAGAAATCTTTTGTCAAAGGTAAAAATCTCAGCTTTCAGGGTGTATTTGTCGGGTGACAATGTTTTAATGTTAATTAACTCCCTTAAAAAATATGGAGCAGGTGATCCGGAGTTTCTTGCAGGAAATGGAGGTATTTATCCAAATATGAAAACCTTAAGCTTCGGAGTAAATATCACTTTCTAAAACTTAACATTATGAAATTATTGAAATTTATAAATAAACAGGCAGGAACAGTTAGTATTCTACTACTTTCAAGCTTCATAGTTTTTGTTGTCTCATGCAACCAGCAACTTCTCGACAAAAAACCACTGGATACTCTGACAGACGAAGCAGTCTTTTCGGATCCAACATTTCTTCAGAATTATGTTTATAATGTATATAATGGCATGAGGCCTATTTGGAACCCGGGTACAGGTGGTTATGAAGCGTTAACAGATGTTGCTGTTGATCAACCTGAGACACACGACAGGTCGGCGGGCATTCGTCAATGGATTGAAGGAAACATCACAGGTGATAATATCACAGACCTGACTGATGTATGGAACTTTGAATATGGCTATATCCGTAAAGCTAATGTGTTTTTTGAACAGGTAGAGAGTTCACCAATTAGTAAGGATGTGTTAGACCCGATGAAAGGAGAAGTACATTTTTTGAGAGCCTGGATGTATTTTGAGCTAATGCGTCATTTTGGTGGTGTACCAATAATTACCAGTAGCTACAAACTGAGTGATGAGAGTTTTGACGTTGCAAGAAATACCTATGACGAATGTGTAAAATTTGTTTTAGACGAATTGGAATCGGCTATGGACTTATTGAAAAATGTAGCCCCTGCCAGCGGTAAAATTACCACAGCCGCAGCCATGGCTTTAAAAGCTAGGGTGTTGCTATATGCTGCAAGTCCGCTTAATAATCCAACAAATGATAAAGCTAAATGGCAGGCTGCAGAATCAGCTACAAAGGCTGTTATCGATTTGGGATTTATGCTACATCCAACTCATGAAGACCTGTTTACAAAACCCCTTAAAACTGATGAGATTATTCTTGGTAAAAGTTTTACACCGGGGAACAGGATACCCGACTGGGGTTTTAATTATGATTACTGGCCTTGTGGTTTCGATGCCCGTCAACGTATTATGCCTACACAAACTTTTGTAAACATGTTTCAGATGACTAACGGGGAATATCCTTACTTAGCAGATGGTGTAACAGTAAACCCTTCCGCAGGATATGATCCGCAGCATCCTAATACAAATAGAGACCCACGTTATAAGAGCTATATCATTTACCCTGGTGCGGGACCATTTACTATTAATGATGGCGCTAAGAGTACCGAACGAACTTATGAATACTGGGAAGATGCCAATCCCAATCCCGATAATGCCGGCCCATATATTAATCCCAATAAAGTAGATCCTAAAAACGGGCAAAACCTATTTGATTTTGGGCGTGACTCCAAAACTTACTGGGTAAAAGGTTTGACGCCCTTTCACTGGAAAGTACAAACGGGTTATACATTTAGAAGATTGTTAGATTTTAGTGGACCGCGTGCCAGTTTCGACTTCAACTATAATCAAACAATTATATTCTTAAGACTAACAGAAATATATTTGAACTATGCTGAAATAGAAATTGTGTTAGGCAATGAAGATATCGCCAGGGAGTATATTAATAAAATCAGAAAAAGATCTTCTGTAAATATGCCTGACATAACAAGTAGCGGTGCCGACCTGGTGAGAGACTACAGAAATGAAAGAGCTATTGAACTGCATCTTGAAGATCATAGATTTTTCGATCTTATGCGCTGGAAAGCTGCTCCCGGCAATATAGATATTCCCATCCGCGGACTTACCAGTGTGACCATGGACTGGACTGGTGTGCCTGCAGGAGATATCAATCTATTAGGGAAGCTGACGTATACTTATGGAGAGATTTCAGCAGCAGAGGTAAGAAAACCGTGGAAGGGTGACAACTATTATTTATTACCTATTCCCACTGAAGAAATCAAAAGGAGTAATAATGCTATTAAGCAGAATCCCGGATATCAATAGTACCATAATTAATTCTTAACAATATTGAACAATTATAAATAAATATCTCTTTTGCGCAAGCATCAGAACGACAAAATACCGGGCAATGCAGAAATGCTTAAATTTAACCTCACTGAATTGCCTGCGAAACGAAGACGTTGGAAAGTTTATTGTCGTACTGATGCTTCGCTTTTATGATAATTCATAGATATTGAATCAGTATTTAAAAAATAGCCCCCTGATCTGAATGATCAGGTTATTAATTGCAATCATTAACCAATATATCCGGTAATATCCCGAAAATGTATACTCCGGATAACAAAGAGGTTTCAATTATTCCGAACTACCGGGAATGTTTAATTTATTCAACTATGAAATCCAAAACATTTTTATTTAGTTTATTTTTCTCTATAACTATTTGCATTAACCTCTCCGCACAACCCACCATCTGGCAGATTGGTAAACCAGATGGTTCTCCGAATGAATTTGCTCTGGCTCCCGACAACTTCAAAGACTTTGTGCACAAAGACTTTGGCTTTGAAGATAAATTCTATTTAGTCAGTTATTCTGATACCAAAAAAGACTTCCCCTTTGCATTGCCAGGTCCTGTGGACACCTGGGGTGGAACAGGCCAGACTTCAGGATGGCGTACCAACCAGGTTAATATTCTATTCGGTTTAAAAAAAATAAGTGCAAACGGCAATTTTCAATTTAATATCCAGTTAGCCGATTATGCAAAGTCATATTTGCCACTCATTAAAATAATCATTAACGATACATTTGAAATAATAAGAAAATTACGTCCTACGAATCAACTGTCCGAAAACAAAAAATCCCCCTCACTTTCAGAGCCATTTGTAGACTCTGCAGCATTGGTAAGCCAGTTGCCGGAAGCCACTCCAATTCGTTTATCCTACTCCGTTCCCAACCGGGTATTGCGCAAAGGAGGCAACTGCATTACTATTACCATTATGGAAGGCGCATGGATCAAATTTGATGCACTCAGTCTGAGCGGGAATGCTATCGCTGAAAAACAACAAGCACCATTTTTTATTCGTAAAGTTCAGGCTGCAGACTATGAAATTGAAACTGAAGGGAAAATGACACAGCCTTTATTAGTTGATGTGCAACATCTAATTAATAAAGCAATATGCAGGGTGGAAGTAGATGGGAAAACACTTCTAAAAGAGGATGTGGAAAAAGATCAATATAAATTTGAAGTACCGATGCCGGTTGTTACCACCAGGAAAACTTCTGTTTATAAAATTTTTGCAGATAATCAACTATTAGAAACAGGCACAGTCATTCGCTCTCCTCAGCCAAAACATACTTTAGCCGATTATGTAGATACCCGTATCGGTTCATCCCATTCGCGCTGGATGATTGCGCCTGGCCCCTGGATGCCTTTCAGCATGGTAAAGATCAGCCCTGATAACCAGGATAAAGGGTGGCAATCCGGCTACCAACCTAATATTGAAAGCATTGGAACTTTTAGTCACATTCATGAATGGACATTAGCCGGGCTTGGTACTTTCCCAACAACAGGTAATCTGAAAACCATAATGGGCAATCAGTATAGTACCGGTGCAGACAGTGTTTATCGCTCCGCAATAGATAAGCAAACCGAAGTAGCTAAGATTGGTTATTACAAAGTAGTATTGAAAGATTACAATATCAGGGCAGAACTTACGGCAACTACCAGATGCAGTTTTCAAAAATATACTTTCCCTTCAGAAGCAGACAGTGGCAGGGTTCTGGTTGATCTGCAGGTTCCGAATGAATATCCATATCATCTAAAAGACATACAAGTAAGAAAAATTAACGACAATACAATAGAAGGTTATGCACATCAATATTCTCCCAATGTATGGAGCAGAGATGCCGACCAGGACTATACGGTTCATTTTGTGATGGAGTTTGACAGCCCCATTCAGTCAGTTGGCAATTGGACTGAAAACGAAGTGCATTACAATAGCAACGAGTTGAAAACGGGGGCTGTTAAAAACGCCGGTATATTTCTTCTGTTCAACACAAAAGTTGACAAAACAGTCCAGGTACGCACAGGCATATCGTTAGTAAGTGTCAATAATGCCCGTGAAAATCTAAAAGTTGAAATCAGTGATCCATTTGGATGGAATTTTGATGCCGTTCGAATCAATCAGCAAAAGGTTTGGAACGATATATTCAACAGAATAGAAATAACAACCACAGACAGTCGTGAAAAGACCCGTTTTTACAATTGCCTGTATCGTTCATACTGCAGTCGCAATATATGGAGTGATGTTACTGGTCAATGGCGTGGTACCGACGGTCAGATACATGTTTTAAAGAATAAGGAAGATGTAGCATTGGGCTGTGATGCATTTTGGAATACATTCTGGAATTTGAATCAGTTGTGGAATTTAATCACCCCGGAATGGAGCAGACGCTGGGTCAACTCAGAACTTGCTATGTATGATGCATACGGCTGGCTGGCTAAGGGACCGGCAGGTATGAATTATATTCCGGTGATGGTGGCAGAACATGAAATTCCCTTACTGGTAAGCGCTCATCAAATGGGGGTAAAAGACATAGATGCGCAAAAAATTCTGGAAGCTGCAGTGAAAATGCAAACTACTCCATCGCAGAAACTATTTACAGGATATGTAGGGAACCGCGATTTAATACCTTATTTAAAATATCATTATGTGCCTTCGGATAAAGGGAGATTTTCCAATACTATGGAATACTCCTACGACGACTGGACAGTAGGCCAATTAGCTAAAAAACTGGGTAACGATACGGTTTACAGGCAATTCAACGAGAGAGGGTACTGGTGGAAAAATGCAATAGATGAAGATGGTTACTGCCACATGCGATTATCAAACGGCGAATGGACAAAGGATTTTAATCCTATGCGAAGCGGCGCCAATCACCACTATGTAGAGGGCAACGGATGGCAGCTTTCTTACTTTGTGCCACAGGATGTAAAAGAACTGGTAAACATAATTGGCAGGGAAAAGTTTGTTACCCGGCTTGACGAAGGTTTTACAATAAGTGAACCATGGCGCTACAACGGGCTGCACGATCAGTATTGGAACTGTCCGGTAGTACAGGGCAATCAGCAGTCAATGCATTTTGCCTTCCTGTTTAATTGGGCAGGCAGTCCCTGGCTTACACAGAAATGGAGCAGGTCTATTATGGAACGTTACTATGGCTATGGTGAGGGTAATGCCTACCTGGGTGATGAAGACCAGGGACAGATGAGTGCATGGTTTGTGATGGCTGCAATAGGCTTGTTTCAAACTGACGGGGGATGCAATGCTGACCCCATTTATGAAATTGCAAGTCCATTGTATAAAAAAACAGTCATCAACCTGGGTGAAAGATCAGGCAGAGGAAAGCAATTTACTATAGTAGCAGAAAATACAAGTCGTCTGAACAAATATATACAGTCAGCAACACTGAATGGAAAATCTTTGAATAGCTTTTATTTTAGTGCCAGCGAATTATTGAAAGGAGGTGAACTGAAAATAGTAATGGGCGATACACCCAATAAGAATTGGGCTAACCACTAAAATTATTGTGACAAACATGTTGTGACAAATCCGGACAGCATTATCTAAAAAAAAAAGTAATATTGTCCCAATTTTTACAGTCGAATATGAACTTTTCAATAAACCATAAAAGCCCGATTCCTCTTCACATACAGGCTGAAGACCTGTTGCGGAAAATTATTAAGAATCCCAAATATTCAAACGGGAAATATTTACCTAATGAAGTGGAATTGGCAAGGCAACTCGCGATATCCAGAAGTACCCTTCGTCACGCAATAAATAAGTTGGTATACGATGGCTTGCTTGTCAGAAAGAAAGGAGTTGGCACTAAAGTCAATAACAATATCATAAGTTCTAAAGCTGTTAGCTGGCTAAGTTTTTCACAGGAAATGGCTGCCAGGAAAATACCCATCAAAAATTTTGAAACAAAGCTTACCTGGGTAAAACCTGATGAGGAAGTAGCCAATTTTTTTGAAATCAGAGCAAACAAAAAAGTATTAAAATTGGAAAGACTCAGAGGGCGTTCTGAGGGGCCTTTTGTATACTTCATCTCCTATTTTCATCCTCGTATCGGTATTACTGAAAAAGAGACGTTTGAAAGACCGCTATATGAAATTCTGGAAAAAGACTACCGGGTAATAGCTACACTTTCTAAAGAGGAGGTAACGGCGAGGGCAGCCGATAAAAACATTGCCGGGAAACTGGAACTTGATCCCGGTAGCCCATTGCTTTTCAGAAAGAGACTTGTATACGACCAGGGCGACAGACCAATTGAATACAATATCGGATATTACAGGGCTGACAGCTTCGCCTACACAGTAGAAAGCAGAAGGGAATAAATAATAACCTTATCAAGTAGATTACCACCCTTTGTATTTATTTAAGAGGAACTTCAAACCTTCATTTCACAACAGCCCCCATCCACAAAGATAAGTTTCCACCCCTTACCAGTTCGGAAAACGGTAAGGAAATGCCATCCATTATCTTACCGTTAAATGAAGCCTTTTGTATATAAGGTGTACCGTTACTGTTATTAAGCGTCTCAATAACCAAATGTTTTCCTTTATAATATTGAGGGTTAAGTTGAATCACAACCTTATCAAATAAGGGTCCGCCAATTTGAAAGGAAGGTATATCACCGGTAAGTCCTTTAACATCAAACAAACCTATGGAGCTCATAACATACCAGGCGCCTAACTGTCCCTGGTCTTCATCCTGCCCATAACCATAGCCGTGCAGTCCGTCTGTTCCGTAAAACTCATTGCATATAGCACGCACCCATTTTTGAGTAAGATCAGGTCGTCCTGAAAAATTAAATAACCACGATACATGAAGATTGGGCTGGTTGCCATGATTATATACCGCTTTTATTCCCGAAAAGGCATTCACTGTTTTACCACCCCCAAAAATATCTTTTTGGGAAAGGAGGAAAATGCTGTCAAGACGATTATTGAACTCTTCTTTACCAATGAGGTTTATCAACTTCTCTGGTTCATGCGGTACATAGAATGTATATTGGATGGCATTGCCTTCCTGGAATCCAACCCATGGAGCATGTGGATCAAAATTTTTAATAAAACTCCCATCAGTCAATTTTGGGCGAATAAGTTTTGTAGTGGTGTCGAACAAATTTTGCCAGTTGTGAGATAATTTGCTGAGCAATTCAAAATCCTTAATCTTCCCCAACTGCTTTGCAAAATTGGCCACTGCATGACAACTGAAAGAGTACTCGAGTGTATGTGAAGCACCAAACATCCAGGCTTCAGGAACGGTTTCATTTTTCCTTTCAGGCGAATAAGGAGCAAAACCATTTTTAACAAATAAATCAACGTCTAACTTTCCCGCACCATAAGGACGATTGCGTCCGTCAATCTCATTCTTCAAACAGGCTTCGTAAGCAAGCAGCGCATCAAAATTCCGGATTCCGCAGTTGTAGGCAGCAGCAATTGCCAGGCTGGTAAAATTGGTACCTACTCCCGACACATACCGACTGTTAGCAATTCCATCACCTAACCACCCGGCATATTTATACACCAGCAACTGGCTGCTTACCCAGTCCGCATAGTATTCTGGATAGGCCAATGCCCACAACTGTGTCAAATTCCAAAATGCCCCCCAGATAGCGTCTGTATTATAATGATTAAAAAGCGGTTTACCATTTTTGTTCAATGGGATTTGTCCTATACCGCCGTTATTGGTCGGGTAAGCTCCGTTAACATCACTGGACAATCCACGGCCAAGTAAGGCATGAAACAAACCGGTATACAATTTTATTTTATCATTTTCATTTTTGCCGGTTACTGCAATACGTCCCAGCATCTCATTCCATGCGGAATGTGCCAGCATCCTGGCTTTATCAAAATCAAGACCGGATGCTTCTGCCCGAAAATTCTTCTTTGCATTCTCAACAGATGTATAAGAAAGTCCAATTTTTACAGTTACAGGCCGATCTGCTTTTGTTTTCAATCGTACAGCCATAGAACTGCCCACTCCATTTATAGAATTCGCTTCAGCAATAGCTTGTCCCCGATAGAAAACTATACTCTGAATTACGGGTTGGCTCAACTCTGCATGGAAATACATATTTATCGAAGCACCGCTCTGGTATTTCTTTACATATTCAGGCAGAGTGGATACCCAGCCTTCTATGGTATTGCTGTTAACAAGACGAACATAAGCGCCTTTCACCTTGCCACTTTCTCCTAATTGATTACCTATGTCGAAAATTATAAAAGCTGAATCAGTTTGAGGGAAACTATAACGCTGGAAACCTACCCGTTTTGTGGCGGATAGTTCAGCCTTAATATTGTAATCCTTAAGAACAACTGAATAGTATCCCGGACCGGATTGCTCTGTACATTTATCAAATAACGAACGATACCCTTTAGCGGGTTCATCAAGTGTACCTGGAAGTGTTTTGAAGTTTCCCGTAACCGGCATTATCATCACACCTCCTATCTGAAATTCATGAAAGCAGGGAAACCCTTCAATAGAACTATGTCCATCATCATATCCCACCGCTTCCCACCCTGAGGGATTGCCGTAAGATCCGTTGGTTGATGGCGCAAGTTTTGCCATCCCAAAAGGAACAGCGGCGGGTGTATAAAAGAACCAGCGGCTATGTGTAGTACCGATATTAGGTTTTACATACCGGGTAAAATCTGATTCCTGGGTAATACCTGCAGTTCGAAAAAAAATAACAAAAACAAATAGGATAAAAATTGTCCTCTTAGTCATATCGAAAGAATACCATTTATCTGATTATTTTTTTGTTTTTTCAAACATTGCAATCGCAGTAAATAAAACTCCGGCTTCGCCCCTGAAAGTACCCGAACCTCTCGGTTTGTTATCAACGGAATACCATTCAAAAAAACCGTTATTATCTTTTACTCTTTTTACCATTGGCAATATTTGTTCATACGCTTCTTTAATAAAACCATATCTGATCAGTTGTTGAATCATTCTGCCCCCAAACCAGGTCCAGTCACCTCCATTCTGATAACTGTAAACGGGATTCATTATCTTATTCTTAAAATAACCTTCAGGATAAGGGGGATAGAGGGTCAATCCAATAGAAGGCGCCCCGGCCTGTTTTACCCTTTTCACCATTTCGTCCAGTGATATTTTAATTTCCTGTTTGCTCAATAACCCTGCTTCTATTGCGATCGCTGTACCCCCAAAATAATATATTTCATTCTCATTAAAAGTTTCAGGAAAAGGCGAGCCATTTAAATAAATATGAGGAATAAATTTCTTTGCTTTTTTATCCCACAGATATTTTCTGCAGTTTTTAGCAATAGTCTTTTTAATCTTATCCCATTTGCTTTTAGTTGCAGGCAACATTGCCATTAAATTATTTAAAGCTATGATGAACATTGCATTGTCGTAAATATCTATAGCCGGATGTGTATTTTCATCAATATCCACTCCCCATCCATGTTCCGGCTGTACATCTCCCCAATCGGCAGTAGTGGCTCCTGTAATGAGACCGTATTGGCGATTGTATCTATTTTTCATTAAAAAATCCATGGAGTATTCCAGCCTCCGGGCAACAGACTTATCACCGATCATTTCATCCAGGATGCTCCTGTCGCCAGTGAGTTGAATATATTTATATACCGCCTGCACCAACGAGCTTTCCTGGTCGGTTTCTACCGTATTCTTATGACCGGCATAACGCGGTTCCAGTTTTGAGTAACTGAAGTCTGTTTCTCCTTTTGCAATCTTCTCAGCGGGTGTAAATCCATCAATAATATTTCCATCTTCACCCTGCATCCTAAAGAATACAAGAAGATTTTCTTTCAGCACATCCGGGCTATACACCTGTGCAGCCAGTTCTATAAACGTATTATAATCTCTGATCCACACTTCTCTATACCCGTCCCCCGCATTGAATCCGGTTTTCATCACCTCCAGGGCTTTAGTTTTTACGAAGGGAAAATAGGCTGTTGCCTCTATCCGGGCAGCCATTGTCTCTGTCGAATGCTTTACCTGAGCTGAGCCTGTTAAAGCAAGCAGTAATAAACTGTATATTGCTGATTGTAATTTCATGCTATTATAAATTTTTAAGATCTAACAAACACAGATAACTTTAAAGTGTCATTGATGTTGCAAAAGTCTATATTCAAATTTTATACACATTATGTATATATGTATAAACATATTTATTTTTCGGATAATGACAAATATTAAATATTCACTTTCTGATATTTCGTTTTTATCAGTGTCAGTAATCTCAAAAATTAATAAAACCCTGGTTAGCTTTTTGGTGCTTTTCAAAAATAATGATATGTTTGAACATATAAACAAATATACGCAACCTGATCCTGGCAGTAAATTATATTTACCTCTGCAAGTGGAGAAACAGATAAGCAGGTTGAAAGTAGAAAACCGGATGAATGTTTATCGCTCTTTTCCAGGGAAGACTGATCCAGCTTTTCGCGTAAGTATACCCCTGCCAAAAGCAAAGAGCGACCTCTGAATGAGGTTAGCTAACCAGAAAAAAAACACCCTGCTACAACGATAAAAAAAGAAAATCACTATTGAAACCAATAACCGGTTGTTTGCCCGGAAACTGTGCCTAACAACTGCTTTATTTATAGCTTAGCAAAAATAAAGATTATGGAATGTTAACCGGAAAAGTCATAGGAATAGATGTAGGCGGCAGTCATATCAGTGCCGCTCTCGTTGATACTGCCCATGCAGGCAGCAAACCAACTGCTGCTAACCTGATACAAATCAATTCGCACGATTCTGCGGATATTATTCTGGCAGCATTAACCCAAAGTATTCAAAATATCATTGCTGACAACCAGGAAATTGATGCAGTGGGTATAGCATTTCCGGGACCCTTTGATTATGAAAACGGAATAAGTGCAGTAAATAATGTTGGCGGAAAATTTGAACAAACCTTCGGTTTGCATATCCGGCAGGCTATAAAAGATAGTACCGGGCTTCATCATCTCCGGTTTAATTTTTCAAACGATGCACATTGCTTCGCTGCCGGAGCATATCACCTGTATAAACTCAAAAGTCAGCGCACTGTATTTATTACATTGGGTACCGGGTTTGGATCTGCGTTCATGCTAAACGGGGCTTTGATAACAGATCATCCGGATATTCCAGACTCAGGAGCTTTCTATAACCAGGTATTTGACAGTAGTATTGCAGATGATTACTTTTCAACCCGATGGATTCTAAACCGCTATCAACAAATAACGGGCAGTAGTGCAAATTCGGTAAAAGCAATTGCAGATAATAATTCAGAAGCCTCCCGGAGAGTGATGCAGGAATTGGGTACTAACCTTGGAAAGTTTCTTTTACCCTGGCTGGAAAAATTCAATTGCGATGAACTGGTTATTGGCGGCAATATAGCAAAAGCCTTATCCTTATTTATAAGTCCGTTGCAACAATCGTTGCAGCACATGTCCCATAAAATAAATATCATGAAAACAGAAGACACCGAAGATTGTATCATTACCGGCGCAGCCGTGCTTGCCGGAAAAGCATCAGCATCAAACGTGAATAAAGAATGGAGAAAAAGTTCGCAGGAAATTTTACCTGTTGATTTAAAAACACACCCTGATCCTGTATACAATATTTACCCGTCTTTTTCATCTGGTGAAAAAGTATATAAGGGATTTGACACCCTCGCCGAAGCAATAGCAACCGAAAAACTGGTCATTATAGATGGCTACGGTGGCCTATTTTGGGAATCATTCAGGGAATTATTGCATCAGTCTTTGCTGAAAAGAAATAAAAAAGTATACTGGTACAATGTAAACGCCTGCCTAAAACCGGAAGATGAAATACAGCAAATGATTGCCGGTTGCCTGAATGGAGACGACCCTGTTTTTGGTAAAAGATATAGTGGAAGCATTGAAGACTTTTTTGATTTTAAAAAATTAAAACTGATCCAACCGGATTCATCGGCTGATATCTGCATCATTTATGGTACGGGAGCATCACTAACCGGAATCAATGGCAGGCTGTTGTATGCAGATGTTCCTAAAAATGAAATCCAGTTCCGTATGCGGGCTGGTAGTATTTTCAACTTAGGTTCACAAAAAGCTCAGGAAAATTCACAAATGTATAAACGTTTTTATTTTGTGGATTGGCCCGTTTTAAATAAACTAAAAGCCAGGTTGTTCCCCAAAATAGATATCATTATTGATGAACAAAGAAAGGATGAAATTACATGGATGATGGGTGATGCGTTTAGAAACACCCTGCAGCAAATGCTCCATCAGCCTTTTCGTGCACGACCCTGGTTTGAAGCCGGTGTATGGGGAGGCGACTGGATGAAAAAACATTTTCCCCAACTGAATCAACAAGAAATAAATTATGCCTGGTCATTTGAACTGATCACTCCAGAAAACGGAATCGTCATAGAGGGCAATCAGCATCTGATGGAAGTATCCTTTGATTACCTGGCTTATGCAGATAATTATAAACTTTTAGGTAAAGCAGCCAAAAGATTCGGCACCGAATTTCCGATTCGCTTCGATTTTCTGGATACATACAATGGTGGCAATCTCTCGGTTCAATGTCATCCGAGGCCTGACTATGCAAAAGAACATTTTGGAGAAAATTTCACCCAGGATGAAACCTATTATATTCTCGATTGCGAACCTGACGCAGTGGTATACCTCGGCTTTCAGGAAAATATTCAACCACGTGAATTTGAAAACATCTTAATTAATGCTCAGGAAAAAGGTATAGACCCTGATATTGAAAAATATGTGCAAAAACTGCCTGCACATAAACACGATTTATTTCTAATACCTAACGGTACTATTCATGCATCAGGCAAAAACAACCTGGTACTTGAAATCAGCAGTACGCCATACATCTTCACTTTTAAGATGTACGACTGGATGCGACCAGGATTAAACGGTTTACCCCGTCCCATCAATATTGAACATGGAATGAACAATCTCTACTTTGACAGGAAGGGGAATTATGTTAATGAAAAATTAGTTGCCCATCCTGTTGTTGAAAAAGAATGGACCGGAGGTAGAAAAATTATACTTCCAACACATGAAGAACACTTTTATCGTGTAGATCGCTATGAGTTTACCGGCAGTGTAAAAATCAGTACCAATAACCAATGCCATATATGCATGTTGGTAGAAGGGAAAAAGGTGACGGTTTCAGCCAATAACAACAGCAGTGTTTTTCATTATGCAGAAACTTTTGTTATTCCTGCAGCGGTTGAAAATTATGAAATCAAAAACGAAGACTCTGGAAAAGTATTTGTAGTTGTCGCACAAATGAAGGATGAATATTGCTAACAGGTTTTGTACAATAATATATTTTTAACAAGCCATATGATATAAAATGACGATTGCAAAAACGAATTCTTTTACCGCCCTGATTACCGCGGTAGCTGCCCTGGGTGGATTTTTATTCGGATTTGATATGGCCGTAGTAAGTGGTATCATCGGTCCCGTAAAAACACAATTTGGGTTATCAGCAACCCAGGAAGGGTTATTTGTATCCTCTGCGTTATTAGGTTGTATTGCCGGTGTTGCTTTTTCCGGCAGGCTTAGCGACATAATAGGAAGGAGGAAGATGTTATTTTTAGCAGCCTTCCTTTTTTTAGTGAGTGCAATAGGTTTTGCTTTTAGCAGGGGATACGCAATATTAATTGCCTTTCGTGTTTTGGCAGGAATGGGAGTAGGTGTAGCCTCTAACATATCGCCGCTATATATATCGGAAGTTGCACCTGCCGGTAAGCGAGGCAGGTTAGTTACATTTTATCAGTTAGCCATTACGATAGGTATTCTGGCTGCATACCTGAGTAATCTTTTTTTACAAAGTCATGCAGCTTCCTGGTCAGGTAACAGTAACGGACTTTTTCATTGGCTCTTTATAGATAATGTATGGCGCGGAATGTTCCTTGTGGGAGTAATTCCATCTTTTATCTTTTCGGTTTTATTGCTGGTGGTGCCCGAAAGCCCGCGCTGGTTAGTGCAATACGGAAAAACAGATGAAGCCTTGAAAATACTTAACAAAACTATTGGCCATGATAATGCCCAATCAGAATTAAACGCCATCACAGAGGTGGCTATACAAAAAAAGGGCAGTTTTTCTGAACTACTTCGTTATCCCTTAAAAAAATTACTTATCCTGGCAATGACTCTGACTGCATTGTCACAATTTAGTGGTATCAATGGAGTAATTTTTTATGGTCCCACTATTATGAAATCGGCAGGTATAATCACGAATGATGCACTGTTGTACCAGGTATTGCTGGGTCTTGCCAATTTGTTATTTACATTAATCGCCATTGTAAAAGTAGATACCTGGGGACGACGTCCCCTGTATCTCTATGGCTCCATGGGGGCTGCTTTGGCGCTGGCCATAACTGGCTTTTGTTTTTGGATGAACATTACCGGATGGTTGATGCTGGGATGTATCATGCTTTTTCTTTTATTCTTTGCTTTTTCACTTGGTCCTTTAAAATTTGTCATCTCCACCGAGATATTTCCAACACATATCCGCGGTACCGCTTTATCGGTTTGCATTATGACGATGTGGGTATCTGACTACATCGTTAACCTGCTTTTTCCTGTACTCAGGGATAAAATGGGTATAGCTGCAACCTTCTTCATATTTTCTGCCTTTTGCTTCTTGTCATTTTTGTACGCCAAAAAGAATCTTTTTGAAACAAAAGGCCGGAGCCTGGAGGACATTGAGAAATCAATTGCTGTATAAATTTTGAAACAAGTATTGGCTGAATATTCCGTTGGGTATAATAGAAATTAAAGGATAATAACCTTATCCTCAGTTGGCTTTCCCATTTCACCAGTATTTTTAATCAATTGCCAGTTGGATGGATTTAGTACTCAAAAGAACTAGGCATTCAAAGTTTATCATTATTGTCCGACTAAAATCGGATAAAAATACTCTGTAATGCTTTGGTGATAAGTGTTACAGAGCAAAATTAACTGGTTTCAAATTCAGGGGGAGTAACTCTTGTTAATTTTATGTTGCAAAAGAGTTCGGCGCATTATGCGATTTTCTCCATGCTTTGTGGATTGTTTGTTTTGGATTGGGTGTCCCAGAACAAGAACATTAGTTTTGTTTTATGTTTTGGCGCAAGAAAAAGAACAAATCTGGTATCATCAGTGTTCAGGTTATTGATAAGAGCAGTGGCAAGTATAAGCTTGTGAAAACTTTAGGCAGTTCAGAGGATGAGAGGGAGTTAGAAAAGCTAGTTCACCAGGCGCAAGAATATATCAGTTCTTATGGTGGTCAGCAACAGTTTGATTTTATTTTGGGAGATGATCAACGTTATTTTCAATCTATTTATGAAAATATACAGCAGATCCAACTGTTAGGTCCAGAGTTGGTGCTGGGAAAGATCTTTAATGAGATTGGTTTTAATCTTATTGAGGGCGACCTGTTCAGGTACCTGGTCTTAGCCCGGCTCGTTTATCCGGTTAGTAAGCTAAAGACAATTGATTATCTACAGAAATACAAGGGGATAACGCTTCACGCTAATGATATCTATCGCTATCTGGATAAACTACACAAAGTCCAAATAGATCAGGTAAAACAGATTAACTTCAACCACACACTTAAACTTCTTGAAGGCAAACTGACTATTGTTTTTTATGACGTTACCACTCTGTATTTTGAGGCAGAGGACGAGGATGATCTTCGTAAAGCAGGATTTAACAAAGACGGTAAGCATAGCAACCCTCAAATAGTTCTTGGGATGTTGGTAAGTGAGAACGGGTACCCATTGGATTATGAGATTTTTGAAGGCAACAAATTTGAAGGGCACACCATGCTTCCGGTCATAGAAGCTTTTAAGATGAAATATCAAATGGAACACCTGATTGTTATTGCAGACTCAGGACTGATGTCAAACAAGAATGTTACAGCTTTACAGGATAGGCATTACGATTTTATTGTTGGTGCAAGGATAAAAAATGAAACAGAACATTTACAAAACCAGATATTAACCCTGAACTTAGGACATGACCAAAGTACCGAAATCGTCAAAGAAGAAAGGTTAAGAATAGTTATTCATTATTCTGAGAAGCGGGCGCTTAAAGATGCCTACAATCGTAGCAAAGGAATAGAGCGGCTCAAAAAACAACTGAAAACCGGAAAGTTGACCAAGAAACACATCAATAATCGGGGATATAATAAATTTTTGAGACTGGAAGGAGAAGTAAACATTACTATCCCGACTTGTCCAAATTAGGACAGCAGGTTCAATTTTCTAAGGATTTCCAAGACCAAGGGTGTTGAATTTGCCCTTATCCTGATTTCTTTACCGGTGAGTTTATTTTTGAGCCGGGCATCGGTTATCTTTTTACATTCATGCATGAATTTTCTGATAGAGATTTCGGTTTTGAACTCCACAGGCTTTGATACTACCAATGTTATAAAGCAAATCAGCAGGTGTAGTTGTCATGCTCTTAGACAAAACCAAAGAGCAAAAAAGTTTATTAGCCCTGTTTGCCTGATTTTTGGGTGTCCCAGTGATGAAGTCAGGAAAAGCAATCTGTTCCTGTTGATGTCATAACCTCAATTTCCCCAAACGTCTTGAATTCAGCGCAGCGTTTATTTCCACTATTTGTGTGGTAGTAACAGTTAAAGGACTGC
>JAFDXG010000146.1 GCA_018268105.1 Bacteroidota bacterium
AGGCGAACCCGCTCATCAAAATAGGTGACTAACCCGCAGGAAACAACCCCTTCAATGCCCCATAATTTTGGTCGGTATTTTTCATACAACTGCTCTGCAATATTATACTGGGAAATTTCCGTGTACTTAATAATCTGATCGGCGCTGCTAAAATCGGTAAGCAATTTTGGGTCAGATAACTTTTCCTGTGTTCTTTTAAAACTGAATAATATATCCAGCAGGTCGTGCCAGAATTTTGAGCCGAGGCTCAGGAATACGCCCATGGTAAGGTAACCTCCAAAATGGATCAATATTTTTCCAACACCTTCATTTGTGGATTTTTCCACAAGCGTAATAATGATAAAAATAAGGGTAGTAAGTATCCAGCAATAAAAGGGTATATAAGTATAACGTTGGTTTTTTCTTGCTGCATTTTCCCGCAATTTTGAGAAAAGGATGATAGAGGATGACCATAAGAATAATAGGAGATATAATATTCCCCCTATCACTTCACAACTTTTCAGTGTACTTGTCGTCCATCCAAGATGCAACTGAAGTCCGTTGACATCTTTAACTGCCAATAGTTCAAAAATATTGATGTTGATAAATGCAGCCGAGAGTATACCTACAATGATATTGATAACCATTATCCGGTATTCTCTTTCCTTTTCGGCGGCTTCGGTAATTTGCTTTTGGGCCAGGATGCTAAGCCTTGCTTCCAGCATGCGCACCCATTTCCCATTGTCTTTGTATGGAATTATTGGAATGTAGATTATCTTATCCTGAAAGTATAGTTTTAAAAAATTAGCTACCCTTTCAGAAATAGTACTCATTATAAACACTGTAGTAGCAATGGCTATAAGGAAATCGGTAAGAGCCATACGTTCGGTTTAAAAGTATTAGGGAATCTTACTTCTTCAGGGTAGCAGGATCAGTATGTGAGCGTTTATTTTTAAAGTTTGGATGGTACGAGATTAGGCGATTCCACGTCTGACATATCATAATTGTTCGGAGTGAAAGCCTCTAATGTTTTGTAAGGATCAGTATAGGTTTTTCCTTTGTCCAGCAGTGTCAATTCTAATGCGTCTGCCTTTCCATTGTAAAATCCGCCCACTCTGATAAGGTATTTGAACACTCTAAACAAAATCTGCACAAGAAATATGAGTATAACGGCTGAGCCCACCTGTGAAACCAATACTACATAATTTAGTTTGCTTTGGTCATCTTGCTTATTTAACGCTTCCATATTAGGGTTGGTTAATTGATACGAGCAAAAAATTATCACAAGGATTGAAACAATGAGTATCAAATAGGATAGATTGGTAAATACAATTGATCTTAACCTTAGCTTCTTAATAAAACTCCGCATATTGTCCCTTTCTTCCCAATCACAAATATCAAAAATGTAATAGTTTATCGGCAACACAAATAGTACTCCCGTTAATACTAAAGCTATTGCTGTATATAGGAGAATTTGGGAATGAGCATTGTCTTTAAAAAGAAAATAAATTACAAACAATATGACTGCAACCAATACGATTGCACTTCCGATTAATCTTGACTTTCGAATTTCAATTTCCTCCGCGCTTAGCTTTCTCTTCATAATTATAATTTTTATTTTGTTATCCTCCTACAGCGTAAAACTCAACTTCAACTTAAAGTTCTTAAAAGGTATTTTTTTACTTCCAGTTACTTCGGTTTTGCCGGGTTCGTCAATATAATAGGTTACGGGTATATCTGCATTCGACCAGTCGGCAGCAAAGCCAAAGAAACCATATCGCACTGTAGCGCCGAAACTGGTTCCTAACCCTTTGCTTTCGAAATAGTTTTCATTATCTGTACCAAAAGAGTACCCTGCATTGGGGCCGCTAATAATATCATAAGAGCAAACCGGCAGGTATAACCCATAAGTTAGTTGAAACTTTGCCTCTATAACCAGTTTATCTGCAGGGTTAAAAGCAATCACAGGACCCAGCTTTGAAGTAATAGCAGCACTTAAATGAGTACCCTCATTATCTATTTGTTCATTCCTTTCGTCTGCATATTTGCCCCATTTGTTTAAAGGAGAATATGCCAGGTTGAGTATGGTCCAGTCTAGTCCGGCATTTAACATGCTACGTTTATTGCGGTTGAGGAAATAAAAGATATGTCCAAATTCCAGGGTATAGCCGTTGCCGGCGCCTAAGTTACCATCATAAATATTTTCTGCGGGTGCAACTACCGGGTTAAGACTACCACCGAGTTTGTCAATACCCAGCCGGATATAGCCTCTTTTAAAAGGTGTTTTCCAGGGTTTTGCAACGGCGCTGTCTGTTTGGCTATAAGAAAGCGAAATGGTAGTAAAGGCGAAAGCCAAAAGGAAAAGGGACTGTTTCATGTTTTTTTTTATATTCTGGGTTAAAAATAAATTAACGGACAAATGATGAGTACGGGGATTTCCCCGGATATTACCGGGTATTTTCGGGAACAGTAGGAATTTTAAAAGATATTGTTTTTGGGGAGAAGTTTTTTATGGAGCAAATTCTTACACTATTTCACTTGTTGTTTCAAAACTACTTTTCAGCAGTGAAGATTATTGCAGGGAAATCCCTCAAATTTTATCAAGGAAAACCATGATATCTTTCATGTTTTATCCTTTTCAATCTTTATTATCTTTATTATATATTCTTATACAAATGACTACCGTAGCCATTGCGGATGACCATAAGATATTTTGTGATTCACTCGAGGCGTTGATAAACGACTTTGATGAATTTCGTGTGGCATGGACAGTACAAAACGGTGATAAAGTGGTTGAAATGTTTCAGCAACCGGGTGATCATCCTCAAATTCTATTACTTGATATCAATATGCCGGGCAGGAATGGTATTGAAGTAGCGGAATGGTTGTTTCAAAATAATATACCTGTGCATGTTTTAGCGCTTACCATGGAAAACGACGACAACAGCATCCTTAAAATGTTGCAGTATGGAATAAAAGGTTACCTGCTGAAAAATGTAAGCGCCGAAGAATTATTGAATGCACTGCAGGCTGTAGTAAAATACGGCTTTTATTATACACCACTCATAACCAAACAAATCAGCAGACAAGTATCAGCAAGAGCTACAGGAACAATCCCGGATCTGAAAGACAGGGAAAAAGAATTGCTGCAATATATGTGCACAGACATGAGTTATACAGAAATTGCGGTGAAAATGTATTTAAGCGAATCAACCATAGATACCTATCGTGCCCGGCTGTTTGAAAAATTTGAAGTGAAGAATCGTATAGGTTTATTACTCAAAGCAAATAGTATGGGGCTGGTAAAGTTGTAGTGTGCCTCACAGATACTATCACGTTAACCGGGTAAATAAGAATTGATTTTTGTGGGTTATCCGTTGTGAATTTGAATAGAATCGTATATATTTTCTGTGAACGGGACATTAACAGATTTAATTGATTTTTTGAGGAATTACTATAGTAATCCTTGTTCCTTTGTTTTTAGCAGATACAATCCTCATGGTTCCTTTCAGGTATTCAATCCTGCTCTCTATGTTTTTAAGTCCAAAAGAGTCATCTCTGATATGTACAGTATCAAATCCTTTGCCGTTATCTTCTGCAAGGATATTAATTTCTCCTTCTGCAGTCTTTACAGACACGGAGATATCTGATGCACCACTATGTTTTACTGCATTTAATATCAGTTCACTCATAATCCGGTACACATTCAACTGAACATCTTTTTGCAATACCACAGTAATGTTATGCCGAAAATGTATGGGAACATGGTATACTTCTTTGAGGTTATTCACATATTCTGACAGGGAAACAGCCAATCCTTTTGCTGACAATTCTTTGGGCATTAGTTTATGAGAAATATTCCTTATTTCAGCCATAGAACCGTCTATAATATCCTCTGTTTTTGCAACCAGTATATTCTGTGTATCGTTTTGTGAATTTAATTTGAACAATCGTTGAAAATTTATTTTGATAGCAGCGAGCATTGGTCCGATACTGTCATGCAATTCGCCGGCTATTCTTTTTCGTTCATTATCCTGCACCATAACCAGTTGATGTAAGGTGCGGGAATTTTCTTCTTTAAGATGTGTCATCTGTTTAGTTATACGTTTCTTGTCTTCCAAAATACTCAGAAAAGTAGCGCAGGTAAGCAGTAGCATTTCTACAATACTTGCAAGCAACATACCATGTTCATTGAACAACTCATAATAGAAAAAGCCGGAATTAGACAATACCTGTTGTATGGCCATTATCGTCATTACCCCCATTGCTAATGCAATCAATCTTACTATAATACTCTGTTTAAATAATCGCAAAAGGGTGATTAATATGCTTAAAAATGAGAAAGTGAAATAACTATTCCAGCCAACATTGAATATGGCGGGTATATATATCCCTTTGGGTAAAATAGGATAGATTATTAATGAAAATAAAATAACAAGCCCCGACCAGATTATACTTCTCAATATTAAGCGACTTACAAAATCCCTTTTCAGCATTTCCTTAAACAGTGAATTTAAAAGGCTGCAAAAAAATAATAGGCTACATGAAATGGAAAGTGGTTTTGCAATACTGTTTAATGATGGCATTCCCGGGTAAAGTAGTGGATATAAATAGCCATAATGCCCCAGTATCCATGCTGTAATACTCAGAATATACAGCATATAATATCCCAATGCGATATTTTTGAAAATAATCCAGCCGTACACTACAGCAATGAGAATTATAAAAACTATTCCAAGGTAAAATAATATCAGCCTGTCGAATTGGGTATAGTGTTTATCAAGATCGTCAGTATCCATTATTTTATAACCCGCATTAATATTTCTGCCCTGGTCTTTGAATACAGCAAGATAATATGCTACGTCGCTTTCCTGGTTAAGGGTAATGGTATGCCATACATATTTTCTGTGTTGGTTGTATGGCACATCGTTTCCACCAATATATTCAATCTGTTTTTCTCCGTTATCTTTTAGCCGGAATAACATAACGGTATCAATACTGGTATTGTCAACCGACAACATATATCTTTTATGTCCCGTGTTTGTAAACTTTATTACGATATAGCACCATTGTTGGTAAGTGATGAGTCCAAAATCAATTTTTTGTCCGTTATTTTGAGAGTAGGGTAGGGCGGAGGGTGTGATATCAATTACTTCTGGTGATGAATTGGAAGTGAACATGAAGTAGCTGTCGGAAAAAGTGGAAGTTTGCTGTGCTGAGGATGAACTGCAGGTAAAAAATATTAAATTAACGAATGTAATAATTTTCGCAATGTTCATGTGGTAGTGTCCGATTTTAGTCTGCTTTGCTGTTTAATGCTGCAAAAAATAAAAATAACATAATTTGCTTTAAGTGCGACTAATTTCAATTTTTGCCCTCCACATTGAGTCGGTGCTGCGCCCACTGTCTTTAGTAAAATTTATTGTAAAAAGTATTTAGTCTGCTATACAGAACTATAAAGATTATGATAATAGTAAACCGGGAACAATTTTGCATGTAAACGTGTAAGAAAAAATTTGGTTTGGTTCCGCCAATGGTGGAATTGGAAAAAGGAGAAGCATATTTTTTAGAAGGACAAAAACAGCAGATCTCGTTCCTGTTACAAATCTTGCCGACTCAGAAGCAAAAAGAAATATGATTACTCGACTTTGAATCAATATAAAGGTGTAAGCGAATTAAATACCAAATTTTGTTGTTCCGGCACGAACCTTAACTTGTTGAAAAAACGAGAACTCTTGTTACTACTTTCTATTTCGATGCAGGCGGTGGTGGGGGCAGCAGTACTGCCTGCGGTGCAATATTTTTAACAGGAGGTGTTGTTTTAAGATATGCAAAAATTGCTTTTAATTCATCTACACTCATTTTTGTTACCGGCATCATAGACATAGGAGGCATAAGTGGTCTTGTATCATCAAGCCCCATCCATTTGAGCTCCCGAATTGATTTCACAAAACGGTCTTCTGTCCAGTTGCCGATTCCTGTGGGGTCAGAGGTAATATTTATAGCATAAGTAATTCCCCATGGCCCTGTCCATGAAGTAAAAGATTGCGTTACAATCAAACCTTTTTTTGCAGCTTCTTTTGAGTCAAATGCGGCTGGAGGCATTTGTGCCGGGTGACCTGAGAGCATAAGACTCATGTCATCTTCAGGTCCGTTAGGACCCATTTTCTTGGGAGTGTGACAATCATTGCAACCTCCAATAAATACAAGGCGCTCACCCCATTTTACCTGGCTTTCATAACCACCATACATCTTAGTTGGGTTTACAACAGCGGTAGTGTCCCCGGTTTCTGTTTTCGGTGCTCCCCCTGAGCAGGCAAAGAAGGCAATGACGCTTATTGCTGAAAGTATATTCATATAAATTGATTTCATGTGAGTTTGTTTTGATGTTTAAATAATTATTGTCAATAAAGTTCCGGGTGTCCACGGTGTATTTAGTTAATGTAGCTTCCTGCTGTATTCATCAAGACCGATAATTTTCCCATCTTTCATTTTCAGATCGTCTATTACATCAACCGAATCTTTTTTCCCGTTTTTGTATTCCATAAATTGACGGTACCAGAGCGTTACGTACTCGTCTTTTTTGTCTTTTGAAATAACAGATTCCCAGTCTTCCATTTTTATACTATAACTTTTTACTTCAGGTCTGTAAGCTATAAATGCTTTTAGGGTGTCGTTAGAAACTTTTTTATCAATACCATCAAAACGTATTTGCACCGAATCATCAAAGTAACCTGCTGATACATCAAGTTTATTATTCTCCCACACTTTGAGGGCACGTAGCGCATTAAGTGTATTTTGCTGACTGCCCATATCCCAGTTGTCCGGTTTCTTTATTGTGTAGGGATAGTCCATTTTTTGTGCAACAAGAGTATCAACAGTAGTTGATTCAACAGCGGGTACTTTTGTCGTAGTTTGAGAGTTATTGCAAGAGACAAATAATATTCCTCCCCAAAAAGGCAAGAGTAATAGTTTCATTTTATGTGATTGATTGTTTTGAAAGTTTTTGGTTTGATGAAGTTTATTTACATAGGAGTACTTAAATCTTTCCTTAACTTAACTACAAAAGAGTTGAATGATTTTTGTGTGAGTTCAAACTTTTTTATCCAGGTACTAAAGTCTTCATTTGGGAAAGCTTTTTTAAACATTTTCGGCCATTCGCCATCAGGGTTAGGTTCAAAAGATTCCCATCCTTTTGGCAGGGGAATAATAACTATAGCATGGCTGCCTTTTCCGAAAATTTGTTTTTGTATCAGGTAATATTCTTTAGAGTTGTTTTTCTTAAACATCTCTTTGATCTTTTTTATCCCGGCATAAAATTCCATTTCCTTTCCTGGTACAATTTCAATATCATAAATGGAAGTTAGTTCTGCACCAAACTCAGATATGTTGGCCGGTAAATAGCTATCATCACTGTTCTCAAAAAACATACGTGGAGTGGTTGTGGTAATATATTTCCCTACATTTTGGTCCCAATCGGCAGCATGTGCTTTGTCCTGTGTTGCTTTGGAAATGTTTTCTACATCCGACCAGGAATATGGGGTTCTAAAGGCGAAAGCAAACTCTCCTGTTGATTCGCCGGCTACTATCTCAAATACGTCTATCGGATCCTTACCGTTGTGGAATGTTTGATTGTGTTGGGTCAATCCTTTTTCAAAATTTTCAAGTTGCCCCTGAAGGGGGTGCAGGAAAACGATAACGCTCTTGTTTTTTTGACCAGGCATGGATTGAGCGCCAAGCAGCAATGGCATTAAGAGTGTTGCCAGTAATGATATCTTTTTCATTTGAATGTTTTTTGAAATTTTCCTACTCATAAGGCTTTTCGGAATCGCCCTGCAGCAAGACATTGCAGACAGACTCGTTTTTGAAATGGTGACAGTTCCCATTTTTTCTGAAGTGGAATGAGATAATTGCGCCGGGACGCTGGTTAAGAGATGATGAACATAAACAAAAGAAATATAACAGCGGGTGGTGTATGGACGAATGTGGCTGGATAATGTCCGGATGAGGGTATTTATTTATCCGGGAAAATGTTTTGGCAATAGGGCTGGAGGTGAGAGCTTAAATCAATACGAACATTATAGTTTAGTGTAACTTTTGCGACGGAGGAATCTGGTGTGCTGTTGCACCAATGCTCAATATTTGTACCTGTGCCGGGCGGATTCTCCTTCGGCGAACAAGTTTCTCACCCGCCGAAGGGTATGTTTAATTTTACACGACATGCTGGCGGGATTCGAAATGACGGTTGCGGTTTCGTCATTTCGACCGAGCCACACGAACGCTGTAGTTTAAAGAAAGTTCTTGCGAAGGAAGAAATCTGCCGGGCTTTTACTCTACGGTTCAGCACATGCACCAAAGCTCAACAGATTCTCCCTTGGCGAACATGTTTCTCATCTGCCACAACATGCATCTAATTCAAAGCATTTCGAAGGTGGGAAATGACAGTTGTGTATTTAGCTACCAGACGGTGTTTCGCTAATCAGAAAGTTTTGTGATGAGCGAAAAATTGAAACCTAAAATTTAAGGCTACTTTTATTATACTCAACTTAAAAGATGGCGTTTTTTTTCAAATATCTTCCGCAAATCGTATGCTCAAAGAAAATAAAAAAGACGAGTTCCCTTTTTCACAGTATTTATTTGGGGATACCCCTATTGAAAAGATGAATGTGGACAAACACAAAAACTATATTATAAAAAGAGTATTAAGCCATGGTTTATTACATGATTAATATTTTCTTATGCAGCTTTATTCAACTGAATAAATAACTACAGCATTAAAAAAAGCAGGGTGTTGTATAAGAAAACTATAAATTTCTGCAGCCATTATTTTAAGATGCCTATAAACGAACTGCATGCTTCATCTTACTGCAATAGACGCAGTGTCCTATTCTTTATTAAAGAAACATTTCAATTTAATATAAAAGAGTTAGAAATTGAATTAACTTCTCAGGACAGGTATTCTTTTGAGTACGCAGGAAACAATAACCGAATGTTGTTTGCCAATATCAATAACATTAAATGCGATTTTGTGCATGAACCTTCTAATTTATTAGATCCATTCATGATTGAAGACAAAATAAGCTTTTTCAGTGTAAAAGATATAACTGTCATGAAACTACATACTATTTGCGGAAGGGCAGGAAGAAAAATATATTTCACGTTAAAACTTTAGAATAGTTTTCCATTGTTGAAATATTTTTCGCACCTCACATTCATACAGCCTTTAATATTTTTAAGTCAAAAAAAGTATGTGTTCCGTTTTTTACTTCTTCCCGCATTTTGCCGCCGAGTTGCGTAGTCAGCAACGAGATTAACTGCGTACCAAATCCCCCGCCTTGTATCACACTGGATTTGCCCACGCCATTATCGGAGACTTCAAGTTGTAAAACGCCCTGAGTTGTTTTTTCTAATTTGATAATTACGTTGCCTTCCCGCCCGTTGGGAAACGCATATTTTATTGCGTTGGTCAGCAGTTCATTTACAATCAGACCCAGCGGCACAGCCGTATCAATATCCACTTCCAACTTGTTCATCGCCAGTTGAATGCTTATCCTTTTTGCAACACCAAATGAATCCAGCACACTTTCGCTCAGGCTCAAAAAATAATCTTTCATTTCAATCACCCCGGGGTTTTTCCCATGATATAATTTTTGATGCACAATACTTATGGAATGAACGCGTCTCTGGCCTTCAAGTATAGCTTCTTTGGTATTAGGGTCATCAATTTGAGCCGACTGTAAAGCAAGCAGGCTACTTACTACTTCGAGATTGTTTTTTACTCGGTGATGAATTTCTTTCAGTAACAATTCGTTTTCTGCATTTTTAGCTGCCAGCAGGCGACTTCTTTTCAACCGTATTCGATAGCTGATTATTCCCAGAATGATAAATCCTGTCATCAATATTACCAACCCAACCCACAACCATTGTACTTTTTGCTGGTCTAAAATTTCTTTTTGTTGAGATACTATCGTTGCTTCTTTCTTTTTAGTTTCATATTGTGCAAGCATTTCAGACATAGCTTCATTACTTCTGACAGAAGAGATACTATCCCGCATCAATAGAGCTTTCTGGTGATATGCGAGCGCCAATTTATAATCTCCCAGGTGTTCATAAATAGAGCTAATATGCAGATAGTTTTCTGTAAGATTGGAAATATCATTTTCATTTTCCTGCATACTGATGGTTTCCAACTGGTATTGGAGCGCCTCCTGGTAATGTCCCTTCAGAAGGGTTGCTTCACCCAGATTGGCGATAGTGGTGGCAATTACATTGGGATAGTGTACCCTTCTTGCTATACTTAGGGCAGTTTGGTAGTCACTTATTGCTTCAGAAAACTGACCCAATTGTTTTAGGGCATTGCCATGATTATTAATAAATTCTGTAAGTGATATTTCATCAAAATGCTGTTTGCGGGCCAGTTGTAAAGCCCGGTTATAATACTCGTAAGCATCTAAGTATTTTCCGGCAGCAATTTTTACATCACCTTTTGCTGAGAGAGCGTATGCCATTTCATCATTCCAATGATAGGCTTCACAAATCTCACTTGCCTTTTGTGCATATATCCAGGCTTCGGTTATCCTTCCGGGAAATAATAGATCTCCGGAGATGTGTTTATAAGCCTCTGCCACACCTCTCATATCACCTAAGGCCTCCATTAAACCTGATGCTTTTAAATCCACATCAAGTGCTTTATCCATCTCACCTTTCTTTTTATAGATACTCCCCATTTTAAGAAAAGTAGTAGCCTGGCCCCTTTTATTGTTAATAGAGGTATAACCTGCCATTGCCTTACCAATAATAACAGTGGCAGAATCTAAATAAAGAAGATTGAAGTAAATTTCGCCAGTCATTTCATAAAATTGGGATAGCCTGTATTTGTCCCCTGTTTTATCTGCTATTGCTGCACCCTGCTTTGCATATATAAGTGCCTTTTCCATATTTGACCGCAAAGCCATATCCGCCAGTTGTTTCAGTAATGCGAGCTGTTGGGTATCCACTTTTGATATAGCGAGTTTTTTTTCGAGGCTGTCAAAAGCATTTGGTTGACTATATACCTGTTGCACTAAAAGAGAAAATATCAAATAAATGATCTTCATGCATCCTTGTTGTAGTGTACAGATGGCTGTTTTATCCATACTTTATTAAAATGTCTGGATCCTGTGGAGTAAATTTTCTTTTAACCCGGCACTCACCGGGATGGTTACCCTTCCAATTGCGACATAGCTTTCTGCCACCACTTCAATCTGGGTTAGATTGATGATATAGGAACGATGGATCCTTACAAACAGGTTCCGGGGAAGTTTTTCTTCAATAGTTTTGAGCGTTGCAGATAAAATATACTCTTTATCCTTAGTAAAAATGCGGCTATAATTTCGTTCGGCTTCTATATACAATATATCCGAAAGGATAATTTTTGTCATCTTTTCCCTACTGCGTACAAAGATGCGGTCATTAATAATGAGGGGACTATCCTGAGATAAATTGTTTTCATGGGGGTGTTCTATATAACTGTCAGGCATCCGGCAAATAGCCAGTTCTATTGCCCTTTGTAAATCTATTTGTTTAAATGGTTTTGAAATGAATGCTACCGGTTTGGTAGTTTTGGCGCGGTTGAAAGTAGCTTCATCAGAGTTGGCGGTAAGATAAATGATCGGGGTGCCGGATAGTGCTTGTATTTGTTTTGCTGTTTCGATACCATCTATTTTTCCTTTTAATCGGATATCGAGCAATATAAAATCAGTCTTGTTTTCCTTTACATGCCTGATGGCTTCCTCACCTCGTGATAAAATACCCGTTACTTCATAACCAAGGTTGGTTAATTGCATAGAAATCTTCGCTCCGATGATCATCTCATCCTCTACAATTAAAATTTTAATTGAGGGTGACACTGCAATATAGTTTGAGAGATTGGGATTTAACTCTACTAAATATAATGAAATTTTAATTTATAAGTTGTGGTGAGTATATTGAGGGTATTTCAAAATGTCAAAGCCGGGTAGTGCAACCTGTCTGAAAAGTCATCTTTGGCAAGACTCATAAGATTTCAAATCCTCTATTCATTTGAATGAGTCAGCCTCAAAATTCAAATTCCCTTTTCCCGATATTCCACCTGATCCCTGCGGAAAAAAAGAATTCACTCACTTTGGGTTGCCCCTTAACGGTATACCCCCGGTTGGTGATATTAGCATCTATATAAAAATTCTGCAACAACTCAAACGAAGCGGAAAATGAAGTAAGCATACATTTGGCCGGAATGCCCGTGCCAATAAAAAATCCATAATCCCTCGGGCGGCTTTCATAGCTTCTGAAAACGTCTCCTCCCATATTTACACCGGCTGAATCCAACCCTTTTTTATAATACATTAGTTTGCCTGAAAAATATAACCGGGGTACTGGCTGGTATTTCAACAGTAATATATATTCACCAAAATTAGCCCCCAGCGGATGAGCCAATTCCTTATTGTAATGTACAAATGCCGTACTGCTGTCATTATGGGTGTACATATATGGACGTACAAGGTTGATCTCGCCCTGCACATCAAAATTTTTCACCCCAAGTGCGTCAATATATTTTGCTCCAAGCTGAAGTGCCTGCTTATTGAGCCAGCTTCCCCTGCCGTAGTGCATAATATCGCTAAAGACAAATTCGCCAATAGCAAGCTGGCTATATAATTGCAGTTGGTGAAAAAGATTTGATTTCAGGTCTATGCCTATGGTGGCTTTTGATTGACCGCTGCCTAATTGCATTTCGATAGAGCGATAAAAAATTATTGGATTAAAATAACTCAGTTCAATGCCATTTCTTCCGTTATATAAAACATTTTCATACACACCCACATTCAGCCATTTGGCTACCTGCACACTCAAATGATGCAACGCCATATAGTTTTTGTAGCGGATGGTATCCCTGTTTGGGATAGGATTGAATGGGGCGATAAGCTCTGCTATGACAGTTTTATAGCTAAACTTCCGCAACTGCACATCCATTTGAAGATACAGAAAATTGTTGCTGAAATCACTTAATAATAAACTGCGGTATCCATTTCCGATAAAAAGTTTATCGTATCCAAAACGGAAATTGAAATATTTTGATGCGGCAAAATCTATTCCGCCCCTTGCGTCAAAATAGTCGTAACCATCAGTTTTGAAATTTTTATAGTATCCGGCGTTTGGTACCCCCCGGTGAGTATTCACGTATTGCTGTACAAATAGCGGATCACGCTCCTGGTTTTCCGTTATATATGTATAAAAACCCAGCTTACGCCCGATGTTTCCTCTTAATGAAAACCCTCTTGTATTTACAAACAAAGGGGCATCCACTTTTGATGAGTTGCCTACCTGCAGGTTGAGTACAGGATCTATAATTAAAGTGAAATCTTTGGCATAAGTCTCATACAGGTGTGCAGGTGTTTTGAAGAAAGTATTCCAGATGGGTTTACGAATGCGGAAAGAATCGCCAAAAGATTTTGTCCAATCTGCATTATTCATCAGCACACTCTTTATATTATAGCGATCCACATCCGATAACTGATCAGAGAGTACACCGGCTCTGTCAAGCGAATCAATATATTCCACTCTTTCGGTATATAATTTTCTGTTGTATGGTTTAATGGTGGAAAATGAGAGAACTGAATCGTTCTGCAGTTTGATATCGAGCCTGTCGAGTAGCTGATATTGTTTGTTACCTAAACTAATACGGTCTGACTGGCTGAATACTGAAAAAATTGAGCTTAAACATATAACTAATAACAGCCAGTCCTTTTTTATGTACATAGATTATTCTCTTTTGGCAACAAATATAGAGGTTTGAAAAAGAGTAGCGTAAAATGGGTTTAGGAAATACTCCTTTTGCTGAAACGGTTAACAGGTGAAAAAACACAGTATGAAGGAATTTTTGTTATCCTTTTTTTTGTAATAAGACTATTAAGATACCAAAGCTCCATGTATCGTTCTGTGTTTCTGCAAATAATATTTGACTTTTTGATGTAGTGCTTCGCTTACGGGAGTTACCGGCAGGCGGAGCACATTTTCAATTAATCCCAGGTGGGTAAGAAAAGATTTTACACCCGCCGGATTGTTTTCAACAAAGAGCAACTGGTATGCTTCCAGCAGGGTGTCGTTTATAGCTTTAGCATCCTGCAACCGGCCTTCCAAAGCATTACGTACCATACCCGAAAATTCATGAGGCATGCAATTGGCAATTACACTGATCACGCCATCCATACCACATGCAATCTGAGGAAATCCCAGAGCATCGTCGCCGCTGGATACCAGAAAATCATCCGGTCGGTATTTTAGTATTTGCATACATTGAGCCATGTCTCCGCCCGCTTCTTTGATGCCGGCAATATTGGGTAATTCCGCCAGTTGCAGAATTGTTGCTGATTCAAGATTTCTGCCGGTACGTCCGGGTACATTATACAAAATAACCGGTTGAGGCGCAGCTTCTGCAATGGCTTTATAATGAAGAAACAGGCCTTCCTGCGAAGGTTTGCTGTAATAAGGGGTTACGCTAAGGATTGCAATGGCGTCTTTGAGTGGAAGTTGTTTAAGATCTGTAATAACTTCCTGGGTATTATTTCCACCCACACCTACTACTACCGGTACCCTGCCGTTTACTTTTTCGTAAGTGAAGTTGATTATATGGGTTTTTTCTTCTTTGTTAATGGTAGGAGACTCACCGGTAGTGCCTAATGATACAATATATTCCACTCCATTTTCAATATTGAAATCAATCAGTTTTTCAAGTGCCTGGTAATCAATACTAAAATCTTTTTTAAAAGGAGTGACGATGGCAACTCCGGTTCCCCTAAGTTTTGTTCTAAGTGACATATTGCAAAGTTATTACTGAGAATTTGATTCAGTAGCGATGATGAAAAATAAAAATAAATTTTGAGTAAATTTTCTTAAAGACCTGTGAATGAACCAGACCCGAAGGATATTAAACAATTACTTTTCTATCTCTTCCCAAAATCCCATTCTGCTATATTTTTCTATTCGTTGTTTTATTCTTTCGTCGGCAGGAATTTTTTTAAGTTCTTCCAGCAATTTAAGTAAAGTCTGTTTCAGTGTCTCCGCTGCTTCTTCATAATTCCAGTGTGCTCCGCCATAAGGCTCAGCAACTATTTCATCCACCAGCCCAAAACTTTTCATATCAGGTGGTGTTAGTTTTAGTTGTTCTGCAGCTACTTCTTTCTTTTCCCAGCTTCGCCACAGGATACTGCTGCAGTTTTCGGGAGAAATAACTGTGTACCAGGTATTTTGCAGCATCAATACCCTGTCGCCCACACCTATACCCAGTGCACCACCACTGGCACCTTCACCTATAATCACGCAGATTACAGGTACTTTCAGCCTCATCATTTCGTAAATATTTCGGGCAATAGCTTCACCCTGACCACGCATTTCTGCCTCTGCACCAGGAAAGGCCCCGGGAGTATCTATAAATGTAATAACCGGTTTATTAAATTTTTCAGCCAGTTTCATCAATCTAAGTGCTTTCCGATAGCCTTCAGGATTTGCCATACCAAAATTGCGTAACTGTCGCATTTTGGTATTGATCCCTTTTTGATGGCCAACCAGCATCACTGTCTGACCGTCAATCTGTGCAAAACCACCTACAATTGCCTTATCGTCTTTGACATTTCTGTCTCCAAAAAACTCAATATAATTGTTGCACATTCGCTTAATATAGGCATTGGTGTAGGGTCTGTCAGGATGCCGGCTCAATTGTACCCGCTGCCAGGGAGTCAGGTTATTGGTTATCTCTTTTCTTTTTTCTATAAGTGATATTTCCAACTGGTTTATGGCATCGGTATAATCTACTTTTTGATTTTTTTCTGCCATCTCCCTTAGTTGCGAAAGCTGATCATAAACTTCTTTTATCGGTTTCTCAAAATCCAGAAATTGTCGTTGTTTGAATTGAGGCATATATTGGCTTTAGGAGTGGTCAAAATTAGTATTTAATTGACAGATTGTATCTGGCTGTGAAAGTATCAATTTTTACCAACTTATTATAGATGCATCCAAAAAGGGGAATATCAGAAAAGAATTAATCCGTTTTGAGCATGAATTTCCAGGGATTTTTCGTGAGCATGTTCTACTCTTCCAATTATCCTTGCTTCTACACCAAATTGGCTGGCAATGCTGATAATATCTTCCGCTGTTTTTTCACTGGTATAAATTTCCATTCTGCAGCCCATATTGAAAACCTGGTACATTTCCCGGGCATCTGCCTGGCTGGCATCCTGAATAATATCGAAAATAACAGGGGGGGTAAACAGGTTGTCTTTGATTACTTTTACATTTTCAGGTATATATTTCAGGCATTTGGTTTGCCCGCCACCACTGCAATGGATCAGTCCGTGAATATCCTCAAAATGATGCTCAAGCATTGTTTTTAACACCGGTGCAAATGTTCTGGTGGGAGATAGCAATAGTTTTCCAACAGAGATATAATTGCCTTCAGTCTTTACGGTATCTGTCATTCTGTATTTACCTATATATACTACGTCATGGTTAAGCGATGGCTCAAATGTTTCAGGAAAGTTTTCTGCATAATATTTATTTAATACATCGTGGCGGGCGCTCGTAAGCCCATTGCTGCCCAGCCCGCTGTTATATTCATTTTCATAAGAGCATGTACCAAAGCCGGCAAGTCCTACAATTACATCTCCGGCTTTTATTTTTTCATTAGTAATGATTTTTTCTTTTGGCCAGCGGGCAGTCATGGTTCCATTTACGGCAATGGTTCTTACTACATCACCTACATCGGCTGTTTCGCCACCGAGGTATTGTATATTTACACCGAAAGCCCTTAGAGTATCAAATAATTCCTGCGACCCATTGATTACCTGCTCCAGTACTTCACCGGGAATGCGTTTTTTATTGCGATCAATAGTGGAGTTAAATACCAGTCCGTCATATACCCCAACGCAAAGCAGGTCATCGAGGTTCATCACGATGGCATCCTGTGCTATACCTTTCCAAACAGAAATGTCCCCGGTTTCTTTCCAGTACAGGTAAGCCAATATACTTTTAGTGCCAGCGCCATCGGCATGCATGATATTCACATAGTTATTGTCGCCACCCAAAAAATCAGGGTACATTTTGCAAAATGCTTTAGCATATAATCCTGCATCCAGCTTTTTGATCGCATTATGTACATCTTCTTTTTGTGCAGATACCCCTCTTTCGTTATACAAACTCATGATATATTTTTAAGCCGCTGCAAAAGTAATTATTCGCGGTACAAATATCAATTTACATTAGCTTTGCAAATTCTTATTAAAGAATCGCCATTTTTGACCCTGCAGGTACATCGCAACATATCAGCTTTACCTTCTTTTCGTAACCCGGTAGTTACCATCGGCACATTCGACGGGGTTCATCTGGGGCATAAACAGATTATAAATCAGCTTAAAACAGAAGCCCTGCGGATTGACGGAGAAATGGTTATCATTACTTTTTACCCGCATCCGAGAAAAATAATTTCTCCCCAGGCGCATTTGGAATTATTAAATACTACTGAGGAGAAGATAGCATTGCTGGATAAGGAAAAAATTGATCATCTGATTATTGTTCCTTTTACTCTGGAATTTTCGGAACGGGATGCAACTTCGTATATAGAAGATTTTCTTGTTGCTAAGATTAAGCCCCATACAATAATTATTGGCTATGATCACCATTTTGGCAAAGGACGGGAAGGCAACTATATGATGCTTGAAAGTTTTAGCACAAAATGTGGTTTTACGGTTAAAGAAATCCCCGAAAAATTATTATATGAAGCAGCCGTGAGTTCTACCAGGATCCGAAATGCTCTGTTTGAAGGTAATATTACAACAGCAAATGAACTGCTTGGATATGATTATTTTTTTTCTGGAACTGTTGTGGGGGGCAACCGTATTGGAAACACTATCGGTTATCCCACTGCCAATATTCAACCCAATGATGAAGAAAAACTGATTCCTGCAAAGGGTATATACGCCGTTGAAGTATTGGTGCAGGATAAAAAGTTTCTCGGAATGATGAGTATTGGAGTACGCCCAACAATAGGTGATGATCTGAATAGGGTAATTGAAGTAAATATATTTGATTTCAGTTCGGATATATATGGCAGTACTATAACTGTTTACTTCAAATATTTTATGCGGACTGAGGAGAAGTTCTCAGATCTTGATGAACTGAAAGAGCAATTGGCGATGGATAAGGTAAATGCGTTGAGATTGTTGGGGGGAGTAAGGGGTAAGGTGTAGGGGGTAGGGTAAAAGGTGTAGGGCGTTGGGAATAAAGTATCTCTGTTATGACGACAAACGTGAAACAAATAACCCTAAACAACAAACGATAAACAAAGAACCTCAAACCTCAAACAACAAACATACACCATTATCAGGCAGCGGCATTTTCAGTAATATATTTTACGAGGCATCTTTTGGCAATCGGAAGAAGAGTTTCTTCTAGAGGGAAACTAAGATCGGTTTCAATACTGTACACCGCTGGGTTGGGCAGTGATACCTGGTGACGTATCAGTTCTGTTTTAATGCTTTCATAAGTGTTCACTATATTTCGCTCCCATTGTGCTACAAATGATGTTTTGATACTCCGGTATTTTTCATCATGCTTTTCAAAAATACTCAGGCGATAATGATACACTCTGGTATCGGTATAGTCTCCGTCACAAAGAAAAAAATATCCTTCACTATTTTCAAGTGGAATAATACCTACGGGAATAATATTAATTTTTTCTTCAACGAACTCATATATCTCGGCACCATCCTGGATAGTAGAACTCATTTTATGAATAGCAAACTGAATAATGTCTTCCAGTTCTTTCATCATTTCATCATCTTCTATAATTTTTTCATACAGTATTTCAAGTTTTGACATGTCTATATGTGAGAAACGTTTGGGAAACTGATCCTGCAGCAATTGCTTGTTATGTTTGAAGTGCAAAATATTATTGTGATGAAATATAATATCTGAGAGCTGGGGATACAATTTATTCTGGTTAAATTCTTTATGAATTTGCTGCAGATATGCCAGCAGTGTATATTTCTTTAATTCAAAATCAATATATCCTTCTGCAAACCAGGTATGTGACAGGGTCTTCATAACTGACGGGGTTAGTTTTCCGAATTTAATAAAAAATGAAACAAACTGTTCACTTTTAATAAGATTATAACTATTTTGTTTGTGAAATAGTATGTAAATGATTGCAGTATTTTCAGGGATGAGTAAATCAGAGAAGCTTTCTGCCTTGCAAAAACTTGCTCGCAGTACGCAAAAAAATATATTTCGTGTGGACCTCTCACAAATCATTTCAGTATATATCGGAGAAACAGAAAAAAATCTCGGTAAAATTTTTAACCAGGCTGCCGGTAATGACTGGATATTGTTTTTTGATGAAGCTGATGCATTGTTTGGCAAACGTACTGATGTAAAAGACAGCCACGACAGATATGCCAACAAAGAAGTTGTCTACCTGTTGCAACAGTTGGAAAACTTTAAAGGAATGGCAGTTTTTGCCAGCCATAATACAAATAACTTCCCCGAGGTTTTAAAAAGCCGGTGTGAGAGTATTATCACTTCTAACAGGTATAAGAAACCTAAGATATAAAACAGCTATTAAGTCAAAATTGAAACGGCATTTAATTTTTCCGGGAACTTCCTGTTTGTATGGAGAAGTTAAATCGTTCTTGAGCTATCGAAACTTTCCAGTTCTTTAGCGACAGCAGTAAGAAAACCTGCTCCCAATGCACCATCTACAATCCGGTGATCATAAGAAAGCGAAAGGTACATCATGTGGCGTATGGCAATGCTGTCGCCCTGTTCTGTTTCTATCACCACCGGTCTTTTTTTAATAGCTCCAATAGCCAGTATTGCCACCTGTGGCTGATTGATGATGGGGGTGCCCATTAAACTTCCAAATGTTCCCACATTGGTAATAGTGAAAGTACCCCCCTGAGTGTCATCAGGTTTTAACCGGTTGCTGCGGGCAGCGTTGGCTAATCCATTAATCTTTTTAGTAAGTCCGGTAAGGTTAAGATAATCCGCTTCTTTAATAACCGGCACTATCAGGTTGCCACTGGGCAATGCTGTTGCCATGCCTATATTGATATCTTTCCTGACAATAATTTTATCACCATCTACACTGGCATTTACCCAGGGGAATTTTTTAATGCATTTAATGATAGCCTCAATAAAAAGGGGCATATAGGTGATTTTCTCACCTTCTCTTTTTTCAAACTCGTTTTTTATCTTTTCACGCCATTGCACTATACCGGTTACATCACACTCGGTGAAACTGGTAACATGAGCGCTGGTGTGCTTGCTTTCGGTCATGTGTTTGGCAATCATCTTCCGCATACGGTCCATTTCCACTATTTCCACATTTCCGGTATATTCTGTGGCTTTGGGAGCCTCGTCCGGAACGGATACAGGTATAGCAAGTGCTGTTTTTGTTTCCCCAGCGCTTGTTACAGCCGGTATAGAAGTTGTAGTAGCAGCAGTCACTTCAGTGGCGGGTTGCTGTTTACGTGTAGCTATCCATTGCAGAATATCTTTTTTGGTAACCCGTCCCTCATTACCGCTCCCTGGAATGTGTTCAAGTTCGGAAAGGCTGATGCCTTCATTAGCGGCAATATTGAGCACAAGAGGGGAATAGAATCGCGATCCTGTAATTTTAGGCATTACCACACGGGCAGGCTGGTAAGGTACATCCGCCGCCGCAGCTTCTTCATCAATAAGGTTACTTGAAACAGGAGTATTACCTGGCAAACTTTCATTAGGTACTGATTGTTGGATTATATCATTGACGCCGTTTGCAGCGCCATCAGACTGGATACGGGCAATGACTGCATCAATAGGTACAACATCATTTTCATTGTACAGCAATTCTACAATAGTACCTTCTACTGAAGAGGGTACTTCACTATCTACTTTGTCTGTTGCAATTTCCAGAACAGTTTCATCAACCTTTACATGGTCGCCCGGCTTTTTATTCCAGCGCAAAATAGTGGCTTCCATGATACTCTCCCCCAACTTAGGCATTACCAGGTCTACTATCGCCATACAGTGTTAAAATTATCGTTTAGTTCAAAGGTAAGTATTGCCACCCATATAGGGAATAGCGATACTTTAACCAATATTGTACATATTATGCACAAATAATTATGAATTTTATTATAAGACTCCGGCCAACAATCGCAGTCCCACCAGCCCAAGGCAAAACGCTAAAGCTTTTACAATAGCCGAAGTTTTCATTTTATGAGATAAAAAAGCGCCTAACTGTGCGCCGGCAATCACTCCTATACTCAGCCAGAAGATCATGTGAAAGATATAGGGATCGGAATAATTACCTTTTACGGCATGCACCACCACACTCACAGTGGCCATTACTGCCAGTATGAAATGCGAAGTGGCGGTAGCAATATGAACGGGGAAGTTGAGCCAGTGTACCATCGCTGGCACATGAATGATTCCCCCGCCAATACCCAGTAATGGTGAAAGAAAGCCTACGGCAATACTCACGGCAATACCAATATATTTGTTATACGCATAAGTATACACGATGTTGTTTTTATCAGTAAGTGTTTGATAAGTCAGGAGGTTTTCCTTTCCGGAATTTGTTTCCTGAGCCTGGTCTGTATTGTTCTTTTTGAAAAAAAGGAAAACAGAAAGCAGGATGAGAATAATGCCAAATGCAATGCTAAAAGCTGTAGCCGGAATGTACTTTGTTGCCAGCACACCCAAAATGGATCCCGGGATGGTATAAGCAGCAAATAATATTCCTGCTTTGAAGTCAATACGGCCCGAGCGGGCATAGGCAATGGATCCCGAAACTGCATTGCATGCCACAATAACAATAGAAATTGCTGTAATAATTTCAGGAGGCAATGCAGGATGAGTGAATATCAATAAAGGCACAAGCAAAAAACCGCCACCGGCTCCTATGAGTGTCCCTATAGCCCCGATACCGAAACCTATTAATAACAATACAATACTGTTATCCATCCTTCAGATAAATTCCTTTTCTTTTGAGAAAATTCAAAGATATTTAAAATCTCCCGGCTAATCATGATAGTTAAATAGTATTCAGCTACTTCTTATCATTCTAATATAAATTGTATATATCCTTCAGTCGGGTTTTTTTTTGGAACGATCTTACATGGATTCCCTAAGGCTATTGAAAACGGGGGAACATCAACATTTACAAACGAGTTAGGTGCAATTAAAACATTGTCGCCAATAGTTATATTTCCAACAATAACAGAACCTGCTCCCATCCAAACATTATTTCCAATAGTAGGAAATCCTTTTAGTCGGCCTCTGTTTGCCATCCCTATTGTTACATTATGTGCGATATTACAATTTTTCCCAATTTTAGCTTTGGGGCTTACTACTATGGTTCCAAAATGCCCGATATAAAAGCCTTCCCCGATTTGTGTGTTGTATGGAATTTGTATTCCGTATTTAAACGAATACCTGCGCAGTAGTATACGGTAAAATAACCACATTGGTGAATACTTTCTGCACTTTGAAATTTTTCTTACAATATACATATATCTGAACCCAGGCGTAAGCAGACACCTTAAGAGCCCCTTCATCCCGGTTCGGCCTTCATACCTGTAAAGATCAGCTTTGATGATTCTATCCATTTCTAACTACAAATTTTGGGTTGGTATTTGTTGCATTTAGTTCACAATTGTTTTTGCAGGGCAAATCGGTGGACAATTAATAATAATGTCACCATTCAAAACCGAAAGATACAATAGTTGAAGATTTTTACATTCATCTATCTGAGTTAACCCTCTTTTCGGAAATGTAAAACACAAAATGGCAGTGAAAACTTAATTATTTGTGGCAACCATTCTGTCTATACTCATCCAGGTTTATTTCTTTTATGGGATTTCTACCGTCATTGTATATTTTACCTTTTTTAGTCAATACTCTGGCTATTTTGGTTAATGTTTGTTTTTCAATTTCAGGATGTCGCCCCTCCAAACCCCCGACCCAGATAGACTAATTTGTTGCATCAGTTGTGATAGAAACCGGCAGTTGGGGAATGTGAGATGAAGCCGCTTTGAAGAACATGAATTTCATACTCAACAAAAGGAGAAAATGTAATAGGAATTTGATTTTTGTAATAGTATCGTTAATGAAACTACTCTTCGAAAGGAATGATTTTAATCACTACCGATATACATCAGGGTGCTGCATGAATTGCTGAATAGAATTTTTGAAGTGCAAGAGTAAATTTCACAATAATCATCGGAACAGGTACAACCGAAATTTAAAATAAGTACTGTAACATTAGCATTAAAAAATGAACCCCGATGCTTCGTCATATTTTTTTAGCACCGGGGTCCTGGTTTTTATTTGTTTTTTCTAAAACGTATATATAGGGTAAACATTATAAACTGAACATAAAAATGAGATATGTCAACAAAACGGATAAAATTATCAATCCTTATATCTTCGATAACGCCGGCGTAGCTGTGGAGTACAGGGGTATTGACTCTTTACTTTTGCGGACTTTTGAGTAATGGTCTCAGTCTTGATTTAGCCTTATTAAAAATATGTTGCCCTTTGTCTATACCTTTTCTCAATTCTTTTTGCTGCTCTGCAGTTAGCTGTAACACTTCAGAGCAGGCATCACTGCAACAGCCACTATATTTTTCAGCACAGTCGCTGCACTGGATAAACAATAAATGGCAACCCTCGTTTTTACAGTTGGTATGGGTGTCGCAGGGTTTACCGCATTGGTGGCAATGTGATATGATATCCTCCGATATGCGCTCACCCAGCCTGTCGTCGAATACAAAATTTTTACCAATGAATGTATTCTCCAGCCCCTCTGCATTCGCCATACGTACATAATTGATAATACCACCTTCGAGATGATAAACATTTTGAAAACCATTGTGCAGCATATAAGCACTTGCTTTTTCGCAGCGTATGCCTCCGGTGCAATACATGATGATGTTTTTTTCTTTATGCTCCTGCATCATCTCTACGGCCATCGGCAATTGCTCTCTGAAGGTATCACTGGGTATTTCAATGGCATCTTTGAAGTGCCCTACTTCATATTCATAATGATTGCGCATATCAATCACAATAGTCCTGGGATCTTTGGTAAGCCGGTTGAACCCCGCCGCATCTACATATTTCCCTTTTTTACTCATATCAAAATCCGGATCGTTAATGCCATCGGCTACTATCTTTTCCCTAATTTTTATTTTGAGCACCCAAAATGATTTTCCGTCATCTTCCACGGCAATATTGAGCCTGAGGTTATCAAGTCCCTGAATGTTATTGAGATAAGTTTTCAGCATTTCAAAATTAGAAGCGGGAACGCTTACCTGAGCATTAATACCTTCGGAAGCTATATATATCCTTCCGAATACTTTTAGCGAAAAAAGATTTTTGTAAAATTCATCCCTGAAATGTTTTGGGTTACTTATATGAAAATACCGGTAAAAAGATATTGTGGTGCGGGGCTCTTTTTCCTGCAGCATAAGCTGCTTTAGTTCCTTTTGAGAAACGCGATTGTGTAAAACTGCCATAATTATTGAAATTTTATGTCCTCGTTAAAGACGGGTCGTTTGCATGACGAACAAAATTTCCAAACAGCGCAAAGATATGGAGAATTTGAGATTTAAAATTAGTTGCCCGTGACCCCGCGGATACCAATGCGGATACCCCGGTCTTTATAACCGAAGTTGCTGTATCCTTGAACATAGTCTACCCTGAATATTTTTAAAATATTTTCTATTCCGCCAAATACTTCATAATAATAATTGTTTTTATCAGCCAGGAATGCATTGCCACCTGCTACAAGACGAATATTAAGAGTTTTAATGAAGGGTATTTTATTGGTAAGAAAACCATTAAAATGATGTTCAATGTTCAGGGTGCTGAAAAAATTTGAAGTGGTACTTAGCGCATAATAAGGCGCCAGTTGAAAACTATTCATGTATGTAGATGCTAATAAAAACCGGTTGCCATTGAAATGCTGGTAATCCTGTATTTCTGCATGACGGCTGTTTAAAAAACCTCCCAACACAATATTGTAATTGAACATGCCCCACAGTTTCAGGTTGAATTCATCTCTGACTGTAAATTTCCAGCGGTCGTAATCTATATCGCTGCCTAACAAATTTTTGAATCCTTTTGTATAACTGATACTCAGCAATGGATATTTAGATCCGAGATTGATCTTTCGATCGGGCAACTGTATAAATTTTGTTCCTGGCTGGTAGCTTATGGAAAATGCACCTGTCAGAGCCTGGTGCCTGATGAAATTTTGTGTTACCAATTCAGTTGGATAATTAGGAGTTCGTTTTACCAGGTTTTCGCTTCTTCCCCAAAAAGTAATATCCTGGTTTTCCAGGGGTAACCTGTCCTGGTAGCTTATACTTACTTTTACAGTTAGCGCATCACCAATTCCCCTTGTATACTCCAGTTTTCCAAACCAGGCTTCATATAGTTTTAAATAATTAGGACCATTAAAAAGAGTGTAATAGGTATTAACCGTTGGTCGCACCGGTGCGTCATTGTTCATTTGCAATACCTGTCTGCCACCGGCTATCCCTATAGTATTATTGTTTTTGCTGCCCCAATGCCAGGCAGTTGAAAGCCCGGCATTGAAATGCTGGTTGGTGAAGCCATAGCGCAGGGTAGGGGTTATTTCAATAAATTCCGTTTCGGAAAATTTTTTGCTATAAGTGGGGCTAAAGTCAATATTAAATCCTTCCACCGTATTAAAATTAATTACCTCAATCAGTGGTTTATAGGAAAAACTGGTTTTTTTACTTTGACGTGTAAAGGTTTGTCCAAACAGTAATACTCCCCCAACAGTGAGTTTATTCCTTTTCCGGTCAACCGAATCAAGGTAATGCGGATCGTTACGGATCAGCTCCATACTATCTTTCTTTTTATAATCGAGCGCCTCATCTGCCAGCAGAGGAACGGGACGCACTTCATTCCAGTATTCACGTGGTTTTTTATTTGAACCGGTATCATATTTCACTACTACATTATTGAATAATTTTTTGTCCAGCAGGGGATTGATCTTATAATTATTATAAACTGTTACAAAATTCCCTTTGGCATCAAAGCCCAGCAGCTTCACCGAAGGATACAATACCTGGCTTTGTATCATCCATACTTCTTTGGTTACGGGAACATATAGTTGCTCCACTCTGAGGGTATCTGCCAGTTCCATTTGAGATGATTTAGTGAGCATAAGGCTTACACTATGTATCCGCCAGTCATCTTCCGTGATATTGATAATGCCGCTGAACAGGGGTTCATACAGTCGTTTGGGAATTACCATTATCCGGTTTACCGTTTTCCCGTTTTCTGTAAAACTGCCCAGGAACCTGTATCTGTAAAAACTAAGAGCATTGTCGGCTATTGGTGATATAAATCCACGGGGATTGAGTGCCGGATTGACCTGGATATTATTGTCGTAGAAAGTTAAAAACCTGGGGTCGCTGAAGCCGAATCCCCCGCCTTGCCCGCTCACCCTTGTGGAGGTAACAATTACTTTTTCGTGGTTGGGTTTCTGATAATAATAATCAGCAATGGTTTCGGAAAGATAGATCATTTTATTTTTACCGGTATCCCCGTCGTCGAAATCCACTTTCTGACCAAAAATAGTATTGGGATAATCATTGAGCCGCAATTGTCCTTTAATATATACCTGACATTGAAACGCATCTACCTGGTTTTTATAATACGGTCTTTTCTTTATCGCCTGCCTGATGATTTCATATGCCGGGTCCTCAGTATTTTTCCCAATAATAATTTCTTTAAGAGTGATTTGCTGCAAGTGCAATACAAAATCGAGTTGTACGGGTTCGTTGCCAATGGTTATTGTTTTCTCGGAGGAAGCATAACCAATATGCATACACTGAATAGTATAACTTCCCTGAGGGAGATTTATATGATATCGTCCTTCGTCATTTGCTGTAGTACCTATGGACGTGCCTTTTATAACAATTGAAGAGAAGGATAATACATCGCCCATATCGTTTTTGACGATACCTGTAACGGGCACGGCTATCCCTTTTGTAAAAAATAAAAAAAGTATCGGAACAAGTAGCAGCTTTTTTTTCATGAAACTAAAATTCACCTAAGAGTACTTCCAAACTTACGAGGGCATCTTATTACCAACAATACTTCGGAGCAATGAGCCACTGAGTGCTGCAAAGCCTGCAGTAAATGCGCCAATAAATGCTGTAATAAAAATAAGAGACATTGGTGCATCTTTACCCAGGATGACCGGAGACATTCTATGTGCCAGAATATTATGGTTAGCTGCACTGATATACCATGCCAGCCCGCCCCATAATAACAGCAATGACAAAAAACCTGCAATAAATGACAGGTAGTGTTTTTGTGGTATAATCATGCTTATAGCAAATGCAACCATAGCAATGCTCCACCAGGGCATATACAAACAGATTGTAAAACTCAGCAAGGCAATCAATAAAACGGATACAATAAATTTCATCATGTTCATTTGTTTTGAGCGGTCGGCGATCACCGATCAGCAGACAGCAATCAGCGGTCAGCAAACTATTTAAATACTAATTCCTGAAACCTGATACCAGAAAGCTGATAGCTGAAACCTGATAGCTAACAGCCTATTCCTTCTCACCTCCCTACAAATTCCATTTTCCACAGCTTCTTTTCTCCTTCATTTTCTTCGCGTTGCATAAACCAGGCCTTGTAATAACCTCCTGCAGCCCATTTATCCACAAAATTATCATAATACACACTGCCGGGGTTGCCGGATTGCCCGCCAGGATATACTATATAGGCTGTTGTTTCTTTTTCTAAAGACACCACCATACGCCAGCTTGGTCCGTGGTCATGCTTCATAGCATTGATAACATGTTCACCACCTCCAATCGGCAGCCCGGTTCTTGCAAAGGGCATCAATTTTGTTTTCAGCAAATGATAAATAGTAGTATTCTTAAAAGCACCCCAGGTAAGTTTGTTTTGGGCATCCAGCGAGTCTGCATTTGCAGCAGTCTTTTTAAAGGATGCCAGCATTACATCGGCAAGGGTTTCTGTGGATGGTGTGCTAATATTGTCTATATACCGGAAAGCACTATCTCTGAGCAGGGCCTCAATCAAAGTAGGGTCAGAAGGTAATAAGTCGCTAACCCCTGCTTTTTCAAACTCATCATCCCACACCTGCTTTTTCAAATTATCAAACCATAATGTAAATAGTGTTGGACCTCTTAAATCAATATTATTATACAACGACCAGTTGGCAACGGTATCCAAATATTTTTTTTCATTTTCATTTAGCTTCCCGGCTGGTATATATTTCAGCAACAAAGGTCTTGCCGTTTCAGCAAAAACATTATAATTATCCGTCTGCAGCTTCATCATGTCCTCAGGAGTAATGCCCTCCATCGCTTTTAGTTTTCGGTTGATGGCAATACCACGGTACAAATCATAAGAACCCGGAATAAAATAAGGGTAACTGCTGTCTGCAGCCCTTTGATTTGCGCTGCTTACAAATCCACGCTCAGGATTTTTGATATGCGGGTTTTCATCCCTCGGAATAAATCCCTGCCACATATAGCTGCTATCTTCACCCGGCATTATATACAATCCCTGGCGGTTCCATCTTGCTGGGAAGGTGCCCTGCTGCCATATAGCGATATCCCCCGATTTGGAAGCAAAAGCTACATTATGTCCGGGGCAGGTAAAATATTGTAATGCATTCAGGTAATCGTCATAATTATTTGCACGGTCAAGATAGTACCACATCAATAGTTCGTTAGATGCATCGTGGGCTTTCCATCTTGTTGCCAGCGGGGTATTGGGCAGGGTAGCTTCAGGAAAACTGTTGTCGTAGGTAACCGGTCCAAATACAGTATAGGCTACAGTGTCAAAAAGTGAAGGCTTATCCTTTATCTTAATTTCTTCTATTCTGATATCCGATTTCTTCCATTCGTGGTTGAATTTGTATTGTGATTTGCTTCCGTCTTTAAACTGCACGGCATAATAATCCAGCACATCACGCTCGGAACTGGTAAAGCCGAAAGCTATACTATCGTTGAAACCAATAATAACACCCGGCGCTCCCGGAAAACTAACACCATAAGCATTCATTGTAGGGGTAGTCATTTGCATTTCGTACCAGATGGATGGCAGTGACAAGGTAAGATGCGGATCGTTGCAAAGTATAGGAGCACCGCTTTGGGTTTTAGCGCCGCTTACTGCCCAGTTGTTGCTGCCATTGCCCGGGTCTGGTTTTTCTATCTCTTTCAGCATACCAGCTAAAGAGTCCCGACCAAGATATAATGAATCTGCAGATGCAGGCGCCACTGGCAATACTGAAGGTGGTGGAAACAAAGTGCCCTTAGGAATTACAGGGTCAAGGGAGTCTGCAACCTGCGGAAACAAAACCCGCAGCGCCTTGTCACCAAAAAAAGCTCTGGCTTTGGTCATGGGCAAATCATCTGATGCACCGGCAAGGGTTTGCGACATCATTTTTACAAATAATGCTGTTTTGAGAGTTGTCCAATGCTCCGGCGTATAGCCAAGCAATTTATATTCCACCGGCAGCCGGCTTTCAGGCAGGCTGTTGATATAGGCATTCACTCCCGCAGTATAGCTATCAGTCAATTGCTTTGTAAGGGGGTTAGCCTCCAGTTCTTTCAGCATATTTTCTGCAGCATATACCATCCCCAGTCTGCGTTTACCCCTGTCGTAGTCAAGCGCCACATCACCAACAATTTCACTCAGCCTTCCGGCGGCGGCATAAGTTTGAAACTCCATTTGCCACAGGCGGAATTTAGCATGCAGATATCCCTGTATAAAATATGCATCTTCTTCATTATTGGCTACAATATGAGGTACCAGACGATCGTCGAGATATACAGTGGCTCTGTCTTTAATCTGCGGCATTTGCAGTAAAGCACTGAAATCCTGATTTACAGGTTCTGCATTTTGCCAAATTCCTTGCTGTGGGCTAAGGAATCTACCTAGCGGCAACGGCAACCAGGCAGAACTACCAAAACAGATAATCAATGCAATAGTTATAACCAGGGATACGAAAAAGTATAACAATCTCATGGTTTAAAATTACAGGGTTGCCGTAAAACAGAAAAATATTTAAAACCAGTACTGTAAGATCTACCCGGGCTGTTGTTGTATTTAATTTTAGGGGTTACAAACTGTAGTACTGCTATGAAGCTATAATGGCGACGCTCCATTCATCTGTATATCCCTGAGCAGCATCTTTTCCTCATTTCGTAAATGAAATTTCCAATCCGGGATGGATAGTTTTTCTACTTAAACTTTTTTTGCATCCGAAATAATTTATACATGAGACTAATTTTAATTATCGGATTGTTTATTACAAATTTCAGCAATGTTTTTGCACAATCTAATTCCGGAAGCATCGAAGGAACTATCACCACTCCGCAGGGATCACCGGTGTCAGGAGTAAATATCAACATAAAGGGTTTAAAAAGATTTACGACAACCAACGACAATGGTTTTTTCCAGTTCAGATCTGTTCCCTATGGCAATTATATACTTATATATTCTTTTGAAAGAGAGACCAGCAGAGAAGTGCATGTTACGGTTCCGCCACAAAACGATTCAACCAGTACTTATAATCTTACACTTAATACCAAAGAGCTGAGTGAAGTGGTTATTCGTATTGGTGGTAGTATTAATAAGGGTATTGCTACAGTCGGAAAGGCAAATATCCCTCTAATGGATCTGCCGCAGGCAGTAACCATAATCGGACAGAATACCATCCGCAACCAACAGGCTCAACGCCTGAGCGATGTGATGCGGAATGTGAACGGTATGTATTTGGGTGGCGCACGCGCAAGTACGCAGGAAACATTTTATGCCCGTGGTTACAACCTCTCTAATACCAATACTTTTAAAAACGGGTTCAGGGTCAATAGTGGTGTAATGCCCGAAATGAGCTCTATTGAGAATGTTGAGATTCTAAAAGGCGGTGCAGCGTTGTTGTATGGAAATGTGGCACCCGGTGGGATATTAAATATGGTGACTAAAAAACCTCGTTTCAATTTTGGTGGCGAAGTAAGTATGCGGTCAGGCAGTTTTGGTTTATACAAACCTGCTTTTGATATATATGGACCAATCAGCAAATCAGTAGCATACAGGGTAAATGGTACTTACGAAAATGCTAATAGTTATCGCGAAGTAGTACATTCAGAACGTATGTATATCAACCCTTCGTTTTTATTTAAGTTGAGTGAAAAAACAAAACTACTGGTGCAGGCTGACTATCTGCAACACAAGTTCACTCCTGATTTTGGAATTGGTACATTGAGTGATAAAGAAAATGTTTTTGGGGGTAAAACTATCCCCGATGTAGGCAGGTCGGCATTCTTTGGTGCTCCCTGGCAATATGCTAAAACAGTTCAGGCTACTGCCTCCTTAGAGCTGAACCATCGCTTAAATGACAACTGGCAGTTAAGTGTTTTATCAGGCTATCAAAACTATCAGCGTGATTATTTTTCATTGGAAAGGATACAGGCAGATGTAAACGGGAAATACCTGCGTCCCCTGGGTAAAACCAACAACAGGGAGCATTATTTCAATGTACAGGTTAATATCAACGGTGAGTTTAAAACAGGCAAATTCAACCATAAAATATTAGTGGGAGCTGATGCCGAAAAATTTACTACCCTAAATCTTACTTCAACTTATACCAGCAAATCAATATACGATACCATCAGCCTCCTCAATCCTTCAGCATACACAGCACGCACTGATATGCCCGACAACTGGAAATGGAATACTTCTGCCAGAACACCAGTGATAAGTACGGGGATTTATGTACAGGACCTGGTTACTATTACAGAAAAAATTAAAATACTTGCCGGGGTCCGGTGGTCTTTGCAGCAGGCAGATAAAACAAAAACAACCTATTTGCAAAAGAACGACTCTGTGGGATATGGAATGATTTTAGTGGACAAAGCTTTCTCGCCTCGTTTAGGAATCGTCTATCGACCCTCTGCAAACAATACAATATTCGCCAGTTATTCCAATTCGTTTACTCCTAATTCGTCTGCAAGCGTAACGGATATATATGGCAACCCTTTAAAACCTTCAATTATTGATCAGTATGAAGTTGGAATAAAAAATGATTTTTGGGGCGGTTTATTAAGTGCCAATCTTACGCTCTACCGCATAATCAATAATAACCTTACTCAAATGGCTATGTATGATAAAGACGGGAACGAGAATAATAATTCCAATTTGCGTGAAATGAGCGGTCAGACAACAAGCGATGGTATTGAGATTGATTTTAAAAGTCAGCCGGTGAAAGGATGGGATATTATGGCCGGATACAGTTATAATAATATGCGTTACACAAAAACAACCGGCAATGCAGGTAGTTACGTAGAAGGCAAGAGATTAGTAAACAGTCCTGCTCATACTGCAAATGCAACTGCCTTTTATACCATTCAGAAAGGAATAGTAAAAGGATTGAAGTTTGGTGCTGGCGCTTATTATGTAGGGGATCGAAACGCAGGCTGGAATCCTGTATACGCATTGAACACTTCCACTAAAGAAGTTTATATCAACGACAGGATGTTTTCCGTCAAGGGTTTTGTAACAGTGGATGTTTCAGCAGGCTACAGTTACAAAAAATATTCGCTGTTGGTGAAGCTGGCTAATATTGGCAATACTTACAATTACTACATTCATGAGAACTACAGCATTAATCCTATTCCACCCCGTAATTTCATGTTAACAGCAGCCTATAGGTTTTAAACAGATTTTCGATTAAAAATAAAATAAGCCGAACCTTGTCTTTTTCGATTTGACAAGGTTTGGCTTATACATGTTAAATGAAATACAATCTTCTTTGTTATTTTGCATCATCATACCAGTAAAATATCAAATAATGAATGAAGCGGATGTAAAAAATATATTAGGTTTACAATTACCCACAGATCCAAGATGGGCCGACCTTGCAGCGCTCAGACTCGAAGATATCCTTACAGACCATGCCTATTGCGAACAAAAAGCGGCTACCAGTTGTATATCACTTATTCAAAAATATTCAGATAGGGAACGGTTGGTTACCGAACTCTCTCCAATTGTAACAGAAGAGTGGGGGCATTTTCGTCTTGTGCTGGCTGAACTGCAAAAAAGGAAACTCACTCTCGGTAAACAACGAAAAGATGTTTATGTAAATAAATTACTTGAGTTTCAAAAAAAAGGCGGTAGCCCCGAGGAACGTTTTCTGGATCAGTTACTGACCATGGCATTGATAGAAGCCCGTAGTTGCGAACGTTTTAAAAGACTTAGTGAAGGACTTGATGACAACTATCTGAGGAATTTTTATCGCCGTTTCATGGAAAGTGAAGCCGGTCATTATACTTTATTTATTGATCTTGCTGAAACCTATATTGACAAAACCAAAGTACGTAACAGATGGAATGAGTGGCTCACATACGAAGCCGGGATAATGAAAGAAATGGAATTAAGGGGGGACCGGATTCATTGATGGTACTTTTGTAGTATAGCAGACATATCCAGCTTTAACATAACCTGTATATAATAAACTATAAATTGCAGCCGTTTTATCGTTTTGATTACAACATCAATAGATACACATGAAAAAAATTCTTTTGTTTTTATCTGTCCTTTGTGTGGTTCAATTGTCCGCACAAAATAAAAACAAAAAACCTGCAACTTCTGCACTGTCATTACCTAAAATCGTGGTATCTATCGGGAATACAACCGGAGGTAATATCTCAGCCGAATCGTTATCAAAAATCGTTGACTCCGCATTAACTGCTAAAGATGCGAATGGAAATCATTACGCTATTGTCCGCTTCAGGGTCTTATATAAATTTAAAAGCACCTACCAGGATCAGAATACCGGTGAGAAAAAAGTTACAGATGATATGCGTACCAACAATTTTGCTAATACATCAGTAATGCCTGAGTTGTGGCGGCAGAGTATCAAAGACAATATAAAATCCGGCGATGAAATGATTATTGATGAGATCATTGTAAAATTAAAAAACGGAAGCAAAATTATGGCGCCCTCGATTACACTTAAAGTGATATAGGGGGAAAGGCTAAGATCTGTCAGCTTTCAGCAGTCAGCAGTCAATGTCTATAACTAAAAACCTGAAAGCTGATACCTGATACCTGAAAGCTGATACCTGAAAGCTGATACCTGATACCTGATACCTGAAAGCTTACTGTCTGAAATCAAATTTTCCTTCTTTCAGCGGTTTCTCCACCGGTGCCTGCCCATCCTGGAGTTTGTAGGTAAATACTTTGTCTACGTGCAGCCATTTCCCGTTTTCCCATTTAAAGCCTTCGTAGTCGCCATCAGGAATATAAGTATATTTTTTTTCGGGTTGATTATTTTCTGAAATGAGATGATCATAGATAATCATTTTCATTTCATCATCATAGCGAATACTCGCATTGCCCTCTTTTTTATACTCAATTGTGAACCGTGTTTGTACAGGTTTCGGTACCTGATCTTTTGCAAAACTGAAAAATGGACCACCAAATACCGGTCTGCCCTGTTCATCAAAATGAAGGACTTCAATCCGTTTCTTTGTGCTTCGGATATTGTTTTCGTCATAACCGAAGAGGGTGTAATACTTTTTCCCGTTATAATTATTCTCTAATATCCGGTAATATATTGCTCCCACCCAGTTCATGTTTGTAGTAGTGATGTGATCTGTATTGGTAAGCAGGGGAGTTTTGTCAAGCAGAGGATAGAGTTGCAAAGATCCGTCTTTAGTATTGATTTGAATTGCACCGTGCCTGCGAAAAGTATTTTCGTCTTTTACAACTTGCCAGGTAAAAATCCTGAAGCTGCTGTCGGGAGCATACAGACGCGAAATAGTTTGTAATGAATCAAAAGGATAGTAGAAGGAGTGGGGTTCTTTAAGCGCCCTTACAAGCATTTTAGTAAATATGCTGTCTGACCTGAAACGGTCTGCCGCTTCTCTTGCATTTACAATATTAAAAGCATAAGTTTTCATTGAATCTTCATGCTGCTTAAATGCAGAAAAGGATTTCCCCGAAGATTGCGCCTGCATGCTTATTACTATAAGATTCAGGACAAACAAATAAATATACTTCCGGATATGTTTCATTTATATAGCTGGTTACGAAAATACTAACATTGGCGGTTATCAACGGTAAATATCAGGTCTTAGTGTTTAAAGTTTTGATAAAATGGAATGGGGGCATGAGCTATTAGCGATGAGCATTGAGCGTTGGGCGATGGGAATCGTGTTCCAAATAACCATAACTCATTGCCCATAGCCACAGCCTTTATACCATCGGCTCCTGCTGGCTCAGGCAATGAAAACTACCCAATCCCCAAATTATATCTGTTGAGTCTATACCAACAACTTGCCGGGAAGGAAAACAACCTTGTATAATTTTTAATGCCTTATCGTCATTTTTGCAGCGAAAAGTGGGGACAACAACTGCGGCATTGCAGATATAGAAATTAGCATAAGAAGCCGGCAGTCGCTGATCTTCGTAAACAACAGCTGAAGGCATCGGAAGTTCTATGATATTCAGTTGTTTTCCATTGAGTAGCCGCATTTCTTTCAGCTCTTTCAGATTGGTTTGCAGTAATGCATAGTTGTCATCATGCTTATTTTCTTCTACTACCGTTAGTACGGTATCTTCATTTACAAACCTTACCGTGTCATCTATATGCCCGTCTGTGTCATCGCCCACAATACCTTCGCTTACCCACAGTATCTGATCTGCACCATAGTAATGATGCAAATAAGATTCGATCTGCTCCTGGCTAAGCTGTGGGTTGCGGTTGGGATTGAGCAGGCATGAGGTTGATGTAAGTATGGTCCCATTTCCGTTAAATTCCACGGAACCCCCTTCCATCACTATTCCCGGATGAAAAACCGGGATATTGTATGCATCGGCAATAAGAGAGGGTATAATATCATCAAGTTCATAAGGGGGATATTTATTGCCCCATGCATTGTATCCCCAGTCAATAATTATTTTTTTTTGCTCAGCCTGCGGATTAATAAGAAATGCAGGACCATGATCGCGGCACCATGCATCATTGGTTGGATGCAGATAAAATGCAATCTTATTCATATCCACCCCCGCTTTTTCAAGACGGGCAGTTGCATCAGCCCTCATGGCCTCATTGTTTACATTGATATGAACACTTTCTCCCTGTGAGACTACTTTTATAAATGCAGTATAAGGTGCATAAATGGTTTCAATTTTTCCGGGCCAAGAAGCTTCTTTGTGCGGCCAACTGAGCCAGGTGGCGCTATGGGGTGCAAATTCTGCAGGGAAATAATACCCGAGTTTTTGGGGTGTTTTAAAATCAAAAAAATTAGGGGCTGAAAAAGTATTCTGTGTATGCTGTTGTTGTTTAATGCCTTTGTTGCTCACCTGTTGTTATTTTGAAATAGCCGAAATAAAGAAAAGATGGTTTTACCGCTGTATACTCTGCTCTGTTATTCTTCGTCAATATATCGTTTGGTAATGGGTTGATAACTGTCAATTCGCCTGTCTCTCAGAAATGGCCAATGCGTTCTGTATTGATCTGTTTTCTTAGTATCAATATTCACCACGGCTACCTCTTCTTTGTCATGTGGTGCTTTGTAGATAACACTTCCAAATGGATTAGCGACGAATGATCCGCCCCAGAATTTCATGGCGCCATCCTGTTCATATCCCGTGCGGTTTACACTTACTACATGCACTCCATTTGCAACGGCATGACTGCGTTGAATAGTTTGCCATGCATTGTATTGCTCAGTATTAGTGGCTTCGTCCTGGGAAGCAGCCCAGCCAATTGCTGTTGGGTAAAACAGGATTTCTGCGCCCATCAAAGCAGTAATTCTTGCTGCTTCCGGGTACCACTGATCCCAGCATATAAGCACACCTATAGCTGCATATTTTGTTTTGAACACCTTGTATCCAAGATCACCTGGTGTAAAATAAAATTTTTCGTAATACGCAGGGTCATCCGGTATATGCATCTTTCTGTACTTACCCAGGTAGGTACCATCGGCATCTATCACTGCTGTGGTATTATGATATAAACCTTCTGCTCTTTTTTCAAAAAGGGAAGCTATAATTACAATATTTTTTTCTTTGGCAATTTTACTAAGTAAATCAGATGACGGGCCGGGTATAGATTCTGCCAGTTCAAAATGTTTGTAGTCTTCCACATCGCAAAAGTACAATGAAGTAAATAGTTCCTGGAGGCATACGATTTGTGCCCCTTTATCTGCAGCTTCTTTCACTTTTTCAACCGCTTTATTGAGGTTTTCCGTTTTGTCGGCAGAACAAGTCATCTGCACCAGTCCAACATTTAATATTGCCATATTTTTTTGCTTAAAACCGCAAAAATAAAATCTTATATCGAAATATGCCGGAATAAATAAAGCTGTTCATTTTTTAATGACGTATTATTTCTTAATACCTGTTTTATTGAAAGAAATTTTATTTACCAGTTTCAGGAAGCCCTAAATCCATACTGATGGTTTATTTGGTTTCTTTTTTAAGGGTTGCTGTTGTTGATATAAGTTGTCTGCTCTGTCAGTGTTTATTGGAATGGTCTTTCTGTTTAATATGTGCTCTCCTGAATGTTTTTGCAGACTACCAGGTGCTAAAGCAGGTAGTTCATCCAGAATCATTAACTCCAATTGCCGACCATTGAGTAATTGTTGTTCTTTAGCTTGTTTTAGCCATTTCGTTAGACTTGTTGCGGATAAAGAGTCAACTAATCTGAGTTGACTATTGAGGAGTTTGATACGCTTTTCAAATTGGTGTTGAGTTGCTTTTTGCCACTCCAAACCTGTATTGTTGTGATCTGAAAACTCCATTTCAGCAAATTCCGGAGTTTCAAAATGGTAAGTCCTGGTAAGGGGTTCAAAATCATCAAAAGGTGCAGGTGGTACGGATGGTGCGGGGGGAATAATTTCATCGGGTACAAATGAAGGAGGTAGAGGTTTTAATGGCTCAATAGCTGTGATTTCAGACGTAACCGGATTGACAATTATTTTTTTGGTAATGTTAATAGTCTTTTGATCGGGTGATATAGTTAATGTTTTTTCATGGTTAATGATTTTCTTCCCAATGATAGTAATTGAATTAATATTTTTTTTTGATTCCGTCTTTACCGAAAATTGTCCATCATGTTTTGTATGGCTATTGATATGCTGATCAGGCGTCAACCAGGCTATTGATATCAGGAAGAATGCAATACATACAAAAACAAATATTTCCTGGCCGTAATTAAAATTGGTGGTTCTTACATTCATGATTCGTTTTACACGGCTCAATAATTGATTATCGTTACCGGTAGCTGCAACGGCTATTGGTTGTATTCCGATACGCATTTTTTCGAGAGACAGTAAAGCAGAAGCATAACCATGTGCATCGCAGTTATATTGAAGTGCCAGGTCGTCACAGCAATGCTCTCTTTCTTTTCTTATGCTTTTGCCAAGCAAATGCACAAATGGATTAAAAAATAGAACGGTTTCAATGACAGATACAACAATATTGATAAAATAGTCATTTCGCCTGATGTGGGCCAATTCATGCAATAATATTGATTCCATCTGGGATGGTGTCAGTTGGTTGAAAGCTGCAATTGGGATTAAAATAACCGGTTTAAAATAAGCAAGGGTAGCAGGAACATTTATATATTCACTAAAAAATATTTTTACTTTTCGTTTAATGCCTATATGTGAAGCATACTGGTTTATATATTTTATCCAATAGGGGGTTGCTTCCTGCAATCCTATTGTTCTCATCTTCCTCGAAAAAAGATAGGCATTTACCAGCTTAACAACCAGGAAAAACAACACTATGAGATATGCAGTTGAAAAATAGGGCAAATAAGAGCTAAGCAATTCAAATAAATGGTGATGTGAAGTGCTGTTTTGTATTGCCAGCAAAGCTTTTGCTGCTTCACTACTAATGGTGGAAAGACCTGTTGCAGACCGGGTAAGTTGTATAATTGCCGAATAGTTTTGAACAAGAGTGATGGCAAACCAGAAAAAAGAGATGCCGGTGGCAAGTACTGCCAGATTATGCCGAAAAACAGGAGTATTTCGTTTGTCTGTATGAGCAGCCAGTTGATAAATCAACCAAAGCAGCGCCGCCTGCCACAGGCTGGAAAAAATTGTCCATCCCAATGCTATTAAAAACGGGGAGTTATACAGCGCAGTCATTTTTTATAAGTTTTTAAACTTATTGTTTTTTGAGTGTGTTCAGCAGGTTCTGTATCTCATTCAGCTCATCTTTACTTGTTTTGTGATTGCCCAGTGCCTGCATTACAAGCTGTGCCGGCGAACCGGCAAAAAGGGTATTAATCATTTTACCCAACAGGTGTTTCTGAGTCTTCTCCCTGCTCACAATAGCTTTGTAGATATGCGTTTTTGAAGAATCGTCCCTGCTTACTAATCCCTTATCGTGCATAATTTGCATAAGCTTAAGTGTTGTGGTATATCCCACATCTTTGCTGGCAGCAAGTTCTTCATGCACTTCTCTTACGGTAGCGCTCTCCTTCGACCATAATACCTGCAATATCTCCAGTTCGCTCTCTGTAGGTTTTACATTTTTTGGTTGTGCCATATTTACGATTTAATTCGTATAATAAAAATACGATTTCGTTCGTATCATGCCAAACCCTTTTTATTTTTTAGCGAATTTTTGTGGTAACACAAAAAAGGAGCGACTTAAAGTCGCTCCTGTAAAATTGAAGTGGGTAAAAACTATTCTATTTTTTTAATAGTTTGTTTACATCTGTCGTACCGTCTTTATTAAACAACTGTAGCAAGTAAATACCCGCCGGAAGCCGTTGGATATTTATATCAAAAGTGCCACTACTGTTAATAGATGGGACATATTTCAATACCGGTTGGCCACCGCTGTTAAGTATATTTGCCTGCATCACTGTTTTGCCGGATTGAATATATAGTCTGTTGCTGGCAGGGTTCGGATATATCCGCACTGAAGGTGTGGCATCACATTTCAATTTTATTTGTACTATTTGTGTACTGCTGTTTTTACCATCGAAGTCTACCTGGGTAATGCGATAATAATTTACTCCCAAAGCTGGTGCATTGTCGGTATAATTATAAGTTTGAGTGGTGGTGCTGTTGCCGGTAGCAGAAACCTGACCGATAGTAGAAAAATGTATTCCATCTGTACTGTGTTCTACAAGGAAATGGCTGTTATTTTGTTCATAAGAAGTCTTCCATTGCAATTTAGCTTTACAACCATCAGCTTTAACTGTGAAATCTCCAAAAGTAACCGGAAGTACAGCACTAATACTACCAATAGCTAAAGCAGTAATAATAGTACCTCCTTCTATTTTTCCAGTCAGTGTGGATCCTTTGGTAAGCCCGGTAGCGCCAGGAGTTAACACACTGAGGTCAATCCATTTCCCGACGCCTGCATCCCATCCTGCAAGTCTTAACCCCGCTGCTGTGATGCCTCCATAACCCTGCAAATCGGGAATAGATACTGTAATTACTTGGTCGTTTGTCATTGACAAAGCCATATAATCCATGTCTAATTCATCCTGGTAATGCCAGTCCCAAAAGCCTACTGGTACAACTGATACTAACCCACCGGTTAGATGGTTAGCATCTGTGAGATTAAGAGTCCCCTGATCCGGAGGAAAAGTATTGACGTCTTCATCTGTCAGATCCAAAGTTGTATTAGGATCCCCGTCTACCCAGGCTACAGATAAAAGATATCCTAAGTCTGAATATGTGCCTGACCGTTGTAATTGATATAAAGAGGTGTTGTTACCCACCGGATAGATAAATGTTCCGCCATGACCTGCTGCGCCTGTGGATGAATTAGAATGATTATACTCCGTAACGTAACCATCTACGTGCTGTGCATCTGAGGGAGGATTGCCGCCTGTATTTGTATATGATGCGCTGTTTACAAAAACTATTGCACCGCGAACGGGGAAATTCCTGTTGGTGGTTGTAATCCCGTTTTCAAAATGCAGTGTTTTAGCTACTGTAATGCCACCAGAAGGAGTTCCAAAATATGGATCTGGGCCGCCTGTAATATATGGGCGTAATATATTTGAAATGTTCATAGTATTACCCGGGCCAATATTAAAAAAGACTTCATCAAAAACAATATTACCGCCGGTAATTGTAGGGGCATTTCCACTTAGGTCAATAGAGGTTTCAATGGTATTTGTGCCCTGGTAGGTAAAATAATCAATGTTGTTACCAATTTGCCCAAAGCTTGAAAAATCATTAAACTGTGTAAGCCACCCGGTATTTTGGTCGCTTACTATAAAGCGCTGATTGGTATGAGTGTATTGAGTACCGTTAATGCGTGTTATCGTGGTATTCACATTGGTAGTTCCTCCTCCTGGTGCACCTTCAGTATAGTTTTTGGCATTCCATATTTCCGGAAGATTATAGGGTGGTGGTGGGCCCTGAGAATATGCCACATCAAGTGAAAACAATACAATAACCAGGGGTAAAATATATTTCATACTTTTCTGATTTAGTCAGGTTTAATGTAGTATAATGATCTATAGGTTCAGTAAAAACAATGGTTATTGTCATTGATTATTGGAATCAAATACCGGTGATGTTTTGCAGAAAAGATGTTGAATTTAGGATAAGAAAGAATTTCAATTATGCGGGATATAGATTTTATATAATTACTGCCGAAGATAGTAAATCTTACATTATGGATAAAAGTATTTGCAGAAATATTTATGGATTTTGCCGAAAAGGAAGTTGGGTAAAATCACAAAGGGCAACAAATTGATTGTTGCCCTTTGAAAATCAAATATTAAAATGATCTGATTGACTTATATCAATAACAATTTATTCACCAATATGGTATTATTTGTTTGTTGCTGAATTGGTAGCTGTTATAGAATTCACTATCTCGGTTTTTTGAATGTTTTGCTTTGTGGACATTTCAGTATGCGACCTGGTGCCGAATACCTGGGCCAACGTTGGGGCAATAACCAGCGATACAATAGACATCAGCTTTATAAGGATATTCATAGATGGACCAGAGGTGTCTTTAAATGGATCCCCTACAGTATCACCACTTACTGAAGCTTTGTGAGGTTCTGATTTTTTGTAGAACATTTCTCCATTGATCTCTACTCCTTTTTCAAAAGATTTCTTTGCATTGTCCCAGGCGCCACCGGCATTGTTCTGAAACATCCCCATCAATACACCGCTTACTGTAGCACCTGCAAGGAAACCACCCAGCGCTTCTGGACCGAGTAAAAAGCCTACGATTAGGGGAGCAACGATTGCTATTGCGCCGGGAAGCATCATTTTCTTAATAGAGGCTTCTGTAGAGATTGCCACGCATTTTTCATATTCAGGTTTGCCCTTACCTTCCATAATTCCGGGTATGGTGCGGAACTGGCGGCGTACTTCTTCTACCATGCTCATAGCTGCCTGTCCTACGGCACGAATGGCAAGAGAAGAGAATATAAAAGGTATCATACCGCCCACAAAAAGTGATGCGAGCACTTTAGCTTTGTATATATCAATACCATCTATACCAGCAACTCCAACAAATGCTGCGAAAAGCGCCAGAGCGGTAAGTGCTGCAGAAGCTATCGCAAATCCCTTACCTGTTGCTGCAGTAGTGTTGCCCACAGCATCCAGTACGTCAGTTTTTTCTCTCACTTCTTTGGGCAATTCACACATTTCTGCTATACCACCAGCATTGTCTGCTATAGGGCCAAAGGCATCAATTGCCAGTTGCATAGCAGTAGTTGCCATCATACCTGCTGCGGCAATTGCCACACCATATAAGCCTGCAAATTCATAAGAACCATAAATACCTCCTGCCAGTACCAGGATGGGGAGGAAGGTTGATTCCATACCTACAGCCAGCCCCCCAATAACGTTGGTAGCATGACCGGTGGAAGATTGTTTAATAATGGAAAGCACCGGGCGCTTACCCATTGCTGTATAGTACTCTGTTATGATAGACATTAATGCACCTACTATCAGCCCTACTGCTATAGCGCCAAGCACACCCCATTTGGTGAATTCATGACCCCGGAGCGTCATGGTTTCGGGCAATATATAATAAACCAGTCCTATAGAAACTATTGCAGTTAAAATAATAGAACCCCAGTTGCCCATATTCAGCGCTTTTTGCACATTGTCGGTATTGATACCGGCACTATCACTCACTTTTACAAACCAGGTACCTACAATAGAGAAGATAATGCCTACACCGGCTATAAGCATTGGGAATAATATAGGAGCCAGCCCGCCAAAATTATCCACGGATTTTGTTTCCTGACCCAGCACCATAGTAGCCAGCACCGTGGCAACATAAGATCCAAAAAGATCCGCACCCATACCTGCCACATCACCGACATTGTCACCAACATTGTCTGCTATTGTTGCGGGGTTGCGGGGATCATCTTCGGGTATACCGGCTTCTACTTTTCCTACAAGATCGGCGCCTACGTCGGCTGCCTTGGTATAGATACCACCGCCTACACGGGCAAATAATGCAATACTTTCAGCGCCGAGAGAAAACCCGGTAAGTACTTCTATCGCTTTCAGCATACCATCTGAATACTCCGGGGTTCCTGCTGTAAACCCACTGGCAAATTGCATGTATAAAACTATGAATACGGTTCCTAAGCCTAATACAGCCAGACCAGCCACACCAAGACCCATTACAGAACCACCGGTAAAAGAAACTGACAGCGCTTTGCTCAGGCTTGTTTTGGCTGCCTGTGCAGTGCGGACATTACTTTTGGTAGCTATTCGCATACCAATATAGCCGGCTGTTGCACTGAATACGGCACCTGCTATAAACGAAATGGCAATTGACCAGTGTGAATGGGGATTTGTCTGCGCCATTATTCCAAGGAGTATTGCTACTATAACAACAAAATACCCCAGTATCTTCCATTCGGCTTTCAGAAAAGCCATTGCACCTTCAGCAATATAATTACTGATTTCTTTCATACGCTCTGAACCTGCATCCTGCCTGGATACCCAGTTGAATTTCAAATACGTATAGAGTAATCCGATAAGTCCCATTACGGGCACGAGGTAGAACAATTTGTCCATGATCGTTAAGTTCTAGTGTTAGGTTTTTGGGGGGCAAAAATAGGGGATTAAGTGCTAATTAATGCCATTCATCAAAATATTCGGGCTTTTTAATTGCCTTAAAGGCTTCCGGCAGATATTTAATAATATCATTAGAAATCATGGCTTCTTCAGATTGTATTTCCGCAGCCTTATCACCTGCCAGTCCATGCAGGTAGACGCCGGTTAATACTACTCTTTCCGTTTCATCCGACTGGGCATATAAACCCAACAATATTCCGGTTAATACATCTCCGCTTCCGGCAGTTGCCATGCCAGGATTTCCCGTAGGGTTAAAATAGCCTTTGCCGGTTGGGGTAGCAATAAATGAATAGTTGCCTTTAATTAGTATGTATATTTTGTATTGCTTTGCTTTTTTCAGGGCAAATTGCAGCCGTGAAAACTGATCGGCACTGTGTCCAAAGAGTCGCTCAAACTCTTTGGGGTGGGGAGTGAGTATCGTGTTCGCAGGTAAACTGTTAAACAGATCGGGATGTGATGCAAGAAGATTTAATCCGTCTGCATCAATAATTAATCGCTTCGGACTTATTTCCAGTATTTTTTTAAGCACATTCAGGCTTTCTGGGTGCTGCCCCATTCCGGGGCCAATTGCTATTGCGTCAAACTCACCGTTCAAATGAAGATTTGTGAGATATTGCTCATCTTTTTCTGCAACACACATTGCTTCCGGTACAGCGGTTTGTAAAATTGTATATCCACAGGATGGTATATAACAGGTAAGCTTACCTGCTCCGCATCGAAGGCAGGATTCAGCACCCAATACCATTGCACCCATCATACCATAACTACCGCCTATAAGGGCGGCATTGCCATAGTTGCCTTTATGCGAAAATCTTTGTCGGGGTGTGTAATAAGAATGTATCAGTTGGTGTGGGATTATCTCAAAACTGGCAGGAGTAATTTCATAAAAATTGCGATCAAGCCCGATGTCAATTAAATGAATTTTACCTGTATACATAGCATTTTCAGGTAACAGGAAAGCAAGCTTCATGATTTCGAAACTGAGTGTATGTCCGGCACTGATAATAGCATTTCCTTTAGAAGACTTATCTGCAAATAAACCGCTGGGTATATCAATAGCTATAATAGTATTTCCTGATGCATTCAGATATTCAATAAGCGTTGCAATTAGTCCTTCAGGCGGTCGGTTTAACCCATATCCAAACAGTGCATCCACAATGAGACAATCAGGTGGTAAGGCAGGGAGATCATTTTCACTGTTTATGTAAATGATTTCCTGTTTTGCCTCTTGCAGCCGATTAAGATTTATAGAATTATCAGCAGAACGATGCACTCCTTTTTCAGTCAGGTAAACAGTTACTTTTCGATGTTGTTCAGCAAGCAGTCTTGCTATGGCCAGACCGTCGCCGCCATTATTTCCTGATCCGCAAAAGATAGCAATATGCTGATTGAATTTGGTATTGGCAATTATCCACAATGTACATTCGCGGGCTGCTCTTTCCATCAGGTCGGTGGAAGCAACCGGTTCATGTTCCATTGTATACATGTCCCATGCTTTGATTTGCTCGGCAGAAAATATTTTCATGACTGTGTTATTATGGAGTAGGATAATGGATAATAACAATAATAAAATGCAATCTGCTTCTGCAACAGCGCCGGCAGCAAATGTAGTGGAAATGAGATGGATATGGAAGACGCCATACTAAAAGATGAGTTATATACGTTTTCCTGAGATTTGATTATCAATATTGAATAACTATGTATAATATTGTAAGTTAACATAACAGGCATCAATAAATACAAAAACTATGACAGAAAAAATTTATACGGATGAGGATGGCGAATATTTAAAGAATAATCCAGCCTGGCATGTTGAAGATTCGCCCTGGAAAGCAAAACAGATTCTTAAAATGCTTAAACGGAATACTCTTAATCCGAAAACGATTGTTGAGATTGGTTGTGGCGCCGGTGAAATACTAAATCAATTGTATTCATCAATGCCGGATGATGTAAGTTTTGCGGGATATGATATTTCGGGTGATGCAATACGCCTTGCCAGAACAAGGGAAAAAGAGAGATTGGAATTTAAACATGAAAATTTTTTAGAGACAAATATAAACCCCGACTTATTGCTGATGATGGATGTATTTGAGCATGTTGATGATTATTTAGGTTTTTTGAGGTTATGCAAAAACAAAGCTAAGAATGTAATATTTCATATCCCATTGGATTTATCTGTTCAGGGGATACTAAGAAATATACCGATGGTTAATCGAAATTCTGTGGGTCATTTGCATTATTTTATGAAGGAAACAGCAATTGCTACATTAGTTGATACGGGTTATGAAATAGTTGATTCTTTTTATACCGCCGGTATGTTAGAATTGCCGAGGAAGACACTAAAGGCAAAGCTTGCATTTTTACCGAGAAAATTAATGTATAACGTAAATGAAGATTTAGCAGCCAAAGTTTTTGGTGGATTTTCATTGTTAGTATTGGCTAAATAAAATACTTTCCAAATTGTAAAATACTTTGTTTGTCAGGGGAGATATTCAACATATCTTTTATTAACTAACTTTACAGGGTTAATAGAGTAGGGTATGCGGACTTCCTGTATATTGTTGTTTCAAATTGTTTTTCTCCTCTGTAGTATTAATTCATTCGCTCAGCAAAATTTCCCAAAGAATGAGTTGGAATCCGGCTATGGTATTTTCCCTGTAATGGAAATTAAAAAAATTACCGGAAATTTTTATGCGGCTAGTATTGATAACAAACCTGTTGAAAAGATTACCGGCACGGGAAGTTTGACCATTAGCTACAACAGGACCCTTAAGAAAAGACTCTTTGCGGGGGTGTCATTATTTTATGATAAAGCTGTTATCTCCTATATTAATTCTCCCGGCACCAGGAATTGGTATGTATTTGGACTGCTTCTAAATGCAAAATATAATTACGTATATGATCCGAGGTTTCACATGTATTCGGGAATATCGGTAGGATATGCAGGGGATCGAAGTGTGAAAGAAGGTAAAGCAGATCACCATGATGCAATTGCTTACCAGGCACGGTTGATTGGTTTGCGATTTGGTGCAAAAGTTGGAGTGTTTTCGGAGCTTGGATTTGGATATGAGGGTATTCTTAAAGCCGGACTTTCAGTTCATTTCTGAGTATTTATATACTTTCAAAAAACTGCAGATCTCATTATATTTTTTTTGCCCTTACCATTTCTCTTTTGCCTGGTGGACCCGGTAGTTTTTCTACGATAAAACCTGCTGCCTGCATGGTTCTGCGTACTTCTCCTTTGCTGCAATAGGTCACCAATATACCATTGTGATCCAGTAAACGATAAAGTTTTTCAAACACCTCCCGTGCCCATAGTTCCGGTTGTGCCGCAGGAGCAAAGGCATCGAAAAACACAAGTTGTTGTGTATGTTGTTGTGAATATTTCTGCAAGGGGCACATGGTTTTGTATAATGTAAACGAAGGAGTAATGAGTTCATACTTTTCCCACTCGCAGCTATGCAACTGCTGAAAATATATTTGCCATTCCGGCTTTTGCAATTGCCTGCAATAGTTCAGCGCATCTGCTTCTTCCATTGTTAACGGAAAGGGTTCGATGGCAGAGTATATAATGGACCTGCCGGTATTTTCAATTTCAGACATTGACAATAAAGCATTTAACCCGGATCCAAAACCAACTTCAAGAATATGAATATGTTGATAAGTTTCAAGCAATGGTGTAAGTCCGGATTTGATAAAAACGTGCCTGGACTCCTGCACCGCTCCAAATGTGGAATGATATGTTGCTTTAAGCTGGGGTATTGCAATTGTATGTGATCCGTCCTGTGTAAGTATTATTTCCCGGGTCATCTGCAAAATTAAAAGCAATTACTATTTTTACCATTGTACAATTTTATCTCAAATATCATTCCTATTCTTATATGCAATATATTACCCATCTTTCAAAAGATAAGAGATTAAAAAAACTGATTGAATTAAGTAAGCCGCATCAACTGAAAAAAAGAAAGAATATCTGTATCTATTTATGTGCTTCAATTATGAGTCAGCAGCTTTCTGTAAAAGTAGCCGATGTAATTTATCGGCGGTTTCTCGGTTTATTTGAAGGTAATGAGCCTTCTCCGCAACAGATTTTAGATATACCTTTTGATACGCTGAGGGGTATTGGCTTGTCGAATGCCAAAACTGGTTATGTGAAAAATGTGGCTCAGTTTGCAATTGAGCAGGGTATGGATATTAAAAAATTGAATAGAATGAATAATGAGGAAGTAATCAGTTACCTGACGGCAATTAAAGGCGTTGGCCGCTGGACTGTTGAAATGTTGCTGATGTTTGCACTCGGACGGGAAGATGTTTTTGCCATAGACGACCTGGGTATTCAAAATGCCATGATCCATATCTACAAACTTGACAGGTCTGATAATAAAAAGTTCAGGAAAGATTTACTGCAGATTTCATTAAAGTGGAGCCCCTATCGTACATACGCCTGCCTTCACCTCTGGCAGTGGAAAGACAATACCCCCATAAAGCGGGCAAAGAAATTGGAGATAAAATAAAATGCTATTGCTGTATAATATTTTCTGATCCGTTTCTTGTATTGTTAAGAGTAGGGTATGCTTTCATATCATAATCCTCAAAAAAGTCCTTCAGTAATCTGAAGTCTTCTTTTTTCATGTGTAGATAAGTGCTGATTTTCAAATACAACAATTTCACCCTGGCGGCCGATAATGCCGTAGCCGGTATAGCAATAATGCAAAGCCATAAAGGAACATGTAAAGTAAAAAATAATACAAGGGTTAATATAAGTATATACACCGGGTAAAATATTGTCAGCATTCCAAATAATAATGAATCATAAAAGATTGTACCCTTTGTTTTTGAACGGACCCAGCTTCGAACCGGGAAATAGAATATCCCATTCAGCACAAAACCTGTAAGTGCTGGAATAAAAAGGATAAGGACAAAAATAAGATGGATAACAAAATCCAGTCTGCTATCTGTCCAGTAATTTCGTGTGGGCATTGTTGTTGCAGGCGTATTAAAATCAGTTTGCGATATCTTTTCTCCGGCCTTATGTAAAATTTTCATATTATTTGTACAGTCTGTATAGCGTGGAGACTGATTAAGGATGCTTTCCCATATAGCAATGTTAGCTGTATTTTTTGAAGTCATTTCGGGGATCAGTGGTTTCAGGTTTCGCTGAAGTAAATCATTAAAGTTTTGTTTCCACTGTCCGGTTGTAGATGCGTTGATTTGTCCCGGAAAAATAACTTCCCCTGTTTGTATGATGATAGTTTTGGAAGAATGACTATAGTTGCTGTAAGTGAGACCTACAGGTAATACCTGAAGCCTGTCTTTAAGATTGTCGTTTGTTATTGCCTGGGATGTTATTTTTGAAATTCCGCTTTTAAGTGGTTTTAACCTCCAGTCATGCAATGTTATTCCTTCCACGAAAATGATGATGATGGCGTTTTGATGCAAAAGCGAAGTACAATATTCTATGCTTGTAAAATTATCCCGCATCCTGTTGCTATCCTCAGATTTTCGGAATATAGGTATACCGTTCAGTCGTTTTAAAAGAAAATTAAACAGCCTGTTTTTGAACATATCACTCCGGATAAGAAAATATACAGGTTGCCGGCAGGTACAACCGATTACTATAGCGTCTATCATAGAGTTGGGATGATTAGATGCTATAATAGCCGGACCACGAAGATCCCTAAGTGTATTATTGCAGATTATTTTCTTTCTGAAAAAAAACAACATGCAGCTCCTGGTAAGAAATTTTATACAGCGATAAAACAAAAAAAGATAGTTTTAATATTTGTATTCTCCGAAGGTTAAATTAATAAAAAATAATGAAGCAAAAACAATTGGTAGTCATAGGAGGAGGGGCAGCAGGATTTTTTACAGCAATCAATGCAGCAGCAATGAATCCCGGCCTTAAAGTAACCATTTTAGAAAAAAGCAGCCGGCTGTTATCAAAAGTTAGTATAAGCGGAGGTGGCCGCTGCAATGTTACTCATGCTTGTTTTGAGATTGACGAGATGATAAAAAAATATCCCAGGGGCAGGCATTTTCTGAAAAAAGCTTTTCACAATTTTTTTACTAATGACACCATTGCCTGGTTTCAGGATCGTGGTGTAAAATTAAAAACAGAAGCCGACGGGAGAATGTTTCCCGTCAGTAATACATCATCTGCAATAGTAGATTGCCTGCTTAAAGAAGCTGCTTTGCATCATGTAAATATTATTTTGAATGCCGGAGTAAATGCTGTAGAAATTTTTACCTGTGACGGCAAGGCTCAATTTTGTTTGCATATATCCGGAAGGGAAAAAATTCATACTGATTTTGTTTGTATTGCCTGTGGTGGATTTCCTAAAGATGTACAGTTTGACTGGATAAGAGCTTTAGGTCATACTATCATATCGCCGGTACCTTCATTGTTCACTTTTAATATGCCAGGCAATAGAGTTACAGAATTAATGGGGGTAAGTGTTACGGATACTGTTGTAAAAGTTAAAGGCACAAAACTGATCGAAAAGGGCCCGTTATTAATTACCCATTGGGGAATGAGCGGCCCGGTTATCCTTCGGCTGAGTGCATGGGGAGCAAAAGAATTATCGGAAAAGCAGTATCATTTTCAGATATCTGTCAACTGGATACCTTCATACACAGAACCATTGCTCAGGCGGGAATGGAGTGATCTGAGGTTGCAATACGCTTCTCGAAAAATGAGTACCTGGAATCCCTTCGCATTGCCGATTAGGTTATGGCAGTTCTTATTAAATCAATGTGGGATTGATGGTGAACAAAGGTGGAACGACCTGCCGGGAAAACAGCAAAATGAACTGTTTCATTTGCTGCTTATGCAGGATTTTGAAGTGAAAGGGAAAACAACTTTTAAGGAAGAATTTGTAACCTGTGGCGGAGTAACACTTTCTGAAGTTGACGTCAATACGATGCAGAGTAAAATACAACCAGGGCTGTTTTTTGCAGGAGAGATACTGGATGTAGATGGAATAACCGGGGGCTTTAATTTTCAGCATGCCTGGACCAGTGGCTGGATTGCAGGCAGAGCAATTGGTAAGATGGAATAAGTGGTGGACTTTGAGCTGTCAGCTATACGTATCAAACTTCAGTGTTTTTTTTTACTTACCTTATTTCGTATTCACCATTTTATCAGGCTTCAAAAGGAGCAGATGAAATTAATAGGAAATTCATGGTGAGATTTAATAGTTTTTTGTCTCTTTTTGACAGTATTTAGAAAATAATTAGCACAACCCAGCATTTTATGAATTTAATTTCAAAGTCTGTTATTTACTGCATTGTTGTTATTTCAATAATAACCGGTTGCACCAGCAATCGGGGGTACAACACGAACGGCCAAACGAAGGTTTATAAAAACACTAACGGACGAAACGACACCTGGGGATATGCCGGTTTCGGCGGTGGGGGAGCCATGTTCTATCCTGCGGTAAGCCCTTTCCATCCTGGCTTTGCATTTGTAGCCTGCGATATGACAGGATCCTTTGTTACTTATAATAGCGGTATAACATGGCGAATGTTTAATCTGCGAGGCCCGGTTCGCTTTTTTGTGTTTGACCCCTCTGATTCCAATACGGTATATGCCAATTCCATAGCGCTTTTCAAAAGCACAGATAAAGGTAATACCTGGTCTGTCCTGTATCCTGCGGCTTCTGAAATTTCTGCCGTCATTTCAAAAGGAGACCATGCGGATGAAATGATTGTTACAAAAGACAGTACGGTAAGGAAAGTGCAGGCCTTTGCTGTAGATCCAACGGATTCAAAAAAATTATATGCAGTTATTGCTATTAATCAAAACTCAGGATTTTATAGTTCTGCCAATGCCGGCAAAACATGGGTAAAAGAAACGGATACAGATGCACCTGCCGGCAATATTTTTATTGTACCTTCTTCTCCGCTAAACAATCGAACAATTTATGTGGCAACAGCCGATGGGATACTGGAAAAGCATGAGGGTAAATGGATATCGCATGCACCACCGGGTGGCGTTAAAAAGATTACAACCTTTTCTGGTGGTTATGACAGTGCATTGCAAAAGATTATTATATACGCAATAAGCGGCAGGTCTTATTTTAATCCTGATGCTGATAGTGCAGGAATCTATTATACGGAGGACGGAGGGAAAACCTGGGAAAACAGGCAGGCAGGGATAGTGCAGCAACAGTCGCCCGGTGCTGCAATACCAGAATGGCGAACTATAGCTACAAGTGCTTACCATCCAGCAATAGTATACGTGTCCTATAATAACCTCAGGCAGGGAGACTCAACCTGTATAGGTGTAGCTAAAAGTGATGACTATGGAAAGACTTGGTCTTTAGTATGGAAGGATCGGTTATATAATGGCGTTAGTAAGGTGTCAGACAATTTTAAGAGCGGTTGGCTTAACGAACGGTTTGGTCCCGCCTGGGCTGAAAACCCGTTTTCGATTGGAGTTGCACCCAACAATCCTGATATCTGTTATGCAACTGATTTTGGGAGAACCAATTCAACTACTGATGGCGGCAAAACCTGGCAGCAGGTATATACCCGCAAAGAAGAAAAGGGTTGGACGTCACGCGGACTGGAAGTAACTACAAGCTATTTTATTGCTACAGACCCTTTTGATACCAATCATGCTTTTATTTGCAATACCGATATAGGTTTGATGGAAAGCAAAGATGGCGCTAACAGTTGGAAAAGCGCTACTCAAAACAATGGTGTGCCGGGTGCGTGGGTAAACAGTACCTACTGGCTGGCGTTTGATCCTGAAGTAAAAGATAAAATATGGGCGGTTATGAGCGCAAATCACGATTTGCCACGTCCTAAGATGTGGCGAAAAAACGGAGTGTCAAATTATAAAGGAGGTATATTGGAAAGCAGTGATGGCGGCAAAAAATGGGATCCTGTAAGTGCTTCCATTGGCGAAGCCGCATTCACCCATATACTTGTTGATCCTGCAAGTAATAAGAAGAAGCGTACAATATATGCCTGTGCATTTGGTAAAGGTGTTTACAAATCGGAAGATGGCGGAAAAACATGGCAACTGAAAAATAATGGGATTGAAGGGAGGGAGCCTTTTGCCTGGCGGATAATCCGCAGAAATTCAGACGGAGTATTATTTTTAGTGGTGAGCAGACGCAGTGAGAACGGAGAACAGGGTACTGATGGTGATGGTGCATTGTATCGTTCTTCAGATAGCGGTGAGCATTGGATAAAAATGACATTACCCGCAGGTACCAATGCGCCTACAAGTATTATTGTTGATGCAGGATCTCCACAGCGAATAATACTTTCTGCCTGGGGAAAGGTAAGCGGCGGACGATTTTCGCCCGATACGGGTGGAGGCATTTTCATATCTGATGATGACGGCAACACCTGGAAACAGGTGATGCAAAACGACCAGCATATACATGATGTTAGTTTTGACAAACGTAATAATACCTATTATGCCTGCGGATTCAACAGCAGCGCGTATTACTCCTCCAATAATGGTGAGACCTGGAAGCGAATAAAGGGCTACAATTTTAAATGGGGTAAAAGAGTAGAACCCGATCCTGTTCATCCGGGGAAAATTTATATTATTACTTTCGGTGGGGGGGTATGGTACGGCAATGCTAAAGGTGATGAACATTCAGTTGAAGATATCGTTACACCAATACTTTCTTACAAATAAAAAATTTACACAATCGGTTGTGTTAAAAAAAAGTATAGTATTAATCTAATAATGCTATAATTTTAAGTGCACCTTCATTATCGAGGGGAATGCAACTTTTTTAACACAGTGGGCACAATTGTTATTCCTATAGGATATGAAAAAGAACTGCTTTCGCAGATGAAGGAAGGAGATGTAAAATCTTTTGAATTTATTTACAAAAGCTATGCCCCCAAACTGTATGCCAGCATCCTTAAAATTGTAAAATCTGCTGCCATCACTGAGGAGTTGCTGCAGGATACCTTTCAGCGTATCTGGGAGCATCGTAAAACTATTGATATCAACCGCTCCTTTAAATCGTATTTGTTTACCATTGCCCGCAACCTGGTATATGATTATTTCAACCATACTTCACGGCAAAGGTTATTGGAACATTATCTACAGGTAAAAGAAGCTAAGCCAGTTCATAGCTTTCATCATCCATTTGAAGAGAGGGAGTCCGAACAACTCCTTGAAAAGGCTATACATCAATTACCACCACAGCGAAAACTGGTATATACCCTGTGTAAAATAGAAGGGAAGAGCTATGAAGATGTAAGTAAAGTTTTGGGTATATCCGTTTCTACTATCAGCGATCATATAGTGAAAGCAACCAAATCTATAAAAGCCTATTATCTTTCAAAGGCTATTTCATTTGTCACTTTACTTTGCTCTATGTTTTCTTAACGGCTCATGGTCATTGTGAACACTTCAGCACCGCCTCCTAACAACTATACCGGTCTTTTTTTACTTAAAGAATTATACTGGTTTAGAAATCCTGAAAAAAAAGTTAGAATCGTAGCAGAGGAAAATTTTAGATTTCAGGTATTAGTACATAAAAGCTATTATTTTGAACCAACATCGGCGTATAGCAACACTTTTCAGAAAATATATTAATAATGAATGTACAGCAGAAGAAGCTGCTGAATTGATGACATTAATTCGTTCTTCCCGAAACAAAAGTTATATTCAAGCTTTACTGGATGAGTATATTGATAAAAGTGCTACCGATGGAGTATTGTACCGGACTCAAACTGACCGAATATTTCAAAAGCTAAACCTGAGTTGCGAAGCTAAACCTATTGAATTCAATTCTCCAAAACCACTACAATTATTCTTTAAAATAGCAATAGCAGCGATTTTAATTTTAGTATCAAGTTTGACAATATATATCTTCAATTTTCCTCAAAAGAAAAAAGATATAGCCACCGTAAAGCAAGCTGAAGATGTTTTACCAGGCGGTAATAAAGCCACATTGGTACTGTCTGACGGTCAGCAAATTAACCTTGGACAACCTGCTGCAGGTAGTATTGCTGAAGCTGCGGTGATAAATAAGAGTACTGATGGTCAGCCAGTTTATTTTGCAGCTAAAAACAATAATCTAAAGGGTTTTAATACCGTCAGGACACCACGTGGCGGTCAATTCCAGATAGTATTACCCGACGGGTCAAAAGTTTGGCTCAATGCTGCATCCTCTATTACTTATCCTGCTGCCTTTGCTGCAGGAGAACGCCGTGTTACCTTAAGCGGTGAAGCATATTTTGAAATAACTTCTCTGCATCATAATAATAAAAAAGTTCCTTTTATAGTTGAATCCGGCAATCAAAAAATTGAAGTGTTGGGTACGAAGTTTAATGTAAATGCTTACGACGATGAGACAGGTATTAAAACTACACTGATAGAGGGGAAAGTAAAAGTAACAACGGAAAATGAAACTGTGATTTTAAAACCCAATCAGGAATTTGATCTCGGAGCAGAGGGTATCTCCACTAAAAAAGTAGATGTTGAGCCCGCAATTGACTGGAAAAACGGCGACTTCATTTTTGCCGATGAAAACATACAAAGCATTATGAGAAAATTAGCGAGATGGTATAATGTGAAAGTAGTATATGATAGTGAAGTACCGGAAGAAAGTTTAAGCGGACAGATATCCCGCAACAGGAACCTTTCTGAGGTTTTGCGAATGCTTGAGTTGTCGGGTGACACTAAGTTTCGTATAGAAAATGACTCCGTCCATATTTCCTTTCACAAAAAACAGTAACCAAAATTATAATGAACCAAACCAAAAAATAATGAACCAAATAAATTCTACATGAATGATAATGGCGAATGACACCAAAAAAATACCGGAAATGCCTGGCCGCACTCCCGGTTGAGTATTTGGGTTCGTCATCATTCGATTATTGCAGCAATCCAATTAATCACTCACCCAAACTGTACAAAAGTATGCAATTTGATACTTTAACAGGCAATACCATTGCCTGTTGTCAAAAAAGAACCCTTGGGCTTCTTTCAAATAGGATATACTGTTTCTTAAAAACAGTACCCGTTTCAAAACTAATTTTGCAAATGAAGTTAATTTCTTTCTTACTTGTTGTGATCTGTGTGCAGGCAACAGCTTCAGTTTCAGCACAGAAAATCACATTGACTGAAAAACAGGCTTCTATTCAAAAACTGCTTCGGGAGATAAGAAAGCAATCTGATTATGATTTTATTGTCAATGCAAGGAATCTTAAGAACGCCCGCCCTCTCAACATTACCGTCAGAGATATGCCACTGGAAGAGGTGCTTCATCTGATATTTGCAAATCAGCCTGTGGATTATGTGCTGGACAACAAAACAATTATTATAAGGGATCGTGTTGTTGATCCCAGCTCAGTGGATGATGAGGCTGAGAATGCGATTAGAGTAACCGGTATAATAATGAATGACAAAACTGAACCATTGTCGGGTGTAAGCGTGGTAGAGAAGGGCACACAAAATGGAGTAGTGACCAATGAAAAAGGACGATTTTCTATTACTGTTAAAGATGCCCGCGCTATTCTTCAGATCACTTATGTGGGTTATAAAAGTCGTGAAATAGCGGCATCATCATCTGATATCAGTATTATGCTTGAGTCTGAAAATGGAAATTTGTCAGATATAGTTGTGGTAGGATATGGCAGCCTGAAAAAGTCAGACCTTACCGGTTCTGTTAGTTCTGTAAAAGGTTCCGATCTTACCAAACTCCCTACTCAGCGTGTAGATCAGGCATTGCAGGGCAGGGCAGCAGGTGTAATGGTGCAGAATACCGATGGGGCGCCTGGCGGAAATGCTACTATACGTATTCGTGGCGGCAATTCTATAACGGGTGGCAATAATGCCCTGGTAGTTGTGGATGGTATCCAGGGTGTAAATATCAGTACCATTAACCCCAACGATATTGAATCACTCGAAGTGTTGAAAGATGCATCTGCCACCGCCATTTATGGTGCACGTGGTGCTAATGGGGTAATTCTTATTACTACCAAAAGAGGGATCTCAGGTAAACCGGTTTTCAATTACGGGCTGAGCCATGGTTTTCAACAACTGAATCATAAACTCGACCTGCTCAGTGCAGGTGATTATGCACGCAAGGCAAATGCATGGGCTGCTACACAAAACGGTACACCCAGTGCACCTATTAACCCTGTCATCCCTTTCACCAATGAACAAATTGCAACGCTTGATGCCAGTGGTGGTACCGACTGGCAGGGTGTGATTTACAGGAATGGTATGCTGCATAATCAACAGCTTTCTATTAGTGGTGGTGGAGAAACAGTACGCTACTTTGTATCGGGTGGATTTATGAACCAGCAGGGTATTGTGATAAATACAAAATATGTTCGCTATAATCTTAGGAGCAACCTCGATTTAAAATTAACTAACTGGTTGAATGCCGGCATCAACCTAAATGTAATTAAAGACCAGGGTAATGTGCCACCGGTAGGAGAGGGTACCCGATATGGTGACATACTCGGACAAGTGATCAACACCGTTGCAAGATTTGATCCTATTACACCCCTATATAGTGCAGATGGGATTTATAATTATAAAGCATTAAAAGGCGGACCTGATGGTACAAAAATTTATGCTGACAATGATGTTTGGAACCCATTGGCAACGGCTCTCGAAACAAAGGCTGACAGAAATAATATTACAAATGAGATTAGTACTTTCCTTGAATTCAAATTACTTAAAGGATTGTCTTTTAGAATTACGGGTGCTGCTTCTGTAAACAGTAATGATGAGCAGCATTTTTATAATTCAAAAACACAGCCTGGTCGTGGGGTGAAAGGATTGGGTGATATGACCTACAATAAATACGAGTATTATCAAAACTCCAATATTCTTACTTATAATACTACTTTCAGCAATAAACATGCATTGACGATAACAGGTGTTGCCGAGCAGCAATTGATTCAATCCAAAGGATCGTATATCAATGCACAGGGCTTCTTCAGCGATGTAACGGGTATTAACGATTTGGGCGGTGCTTCGCAAATTAATGAACGTTCAAGTTATGTTTCCAAACAAACATTAAACTCCTTCCTCGGCCGGATAAATTATGTGTACGATGGAAAATATATGGTCACAGCAAGTTATCGTGCAGATGGATCTTCAGTTTTTGGCGCCAACAACAAATGGGGATATTTTCCTTCTGCAGCAGCAGCATGGAGAGTATCTGAAGAAAGATTTATGAAAAGTATAAAAGCCATTTCCAATCTGAAGGTTCGCGCCAGTTGGGGTAAAACAGGTAATCAGGCAATTCAGCCTTATCAAACTCTGGCAACTGTTGCTTCTGGATTTAACTATCCTTATGATGGTAACGGTAGTGCCAATATTGGTTTTGCCCTTGGGAGGGCTGCTAATCCCGATCTGAAATGGGAGACTACAGAACAAACAAATCTTGGAATTGATCTCGGACTTTTTTCAGAAAGATTATTTGCTACCGTAGATGTGTATAAAAAAACTACCAGGGACCTACTGCTCAATAAACAGGTAGAAGGGTATACCGGTTTTGCTACTATTCTTTCCAATGTGGGTTCAATACAAAATCAGGGTCTCGAAATTTCTGTTGGTGTTAAACCCTTTGCCGGAAGAGATTTCAGGTGGACTACCTCTGCAAATGTATCGTTTAACAGGAGCAAAGTACTTGCTTTACTTGATGACAAACCTTTGGCCATCCGCACTAATACCGGTGGTGGCTACCAGATTTATGGTAGTGGATTTTCTCTGAAATACCTGCAGGTAGGCCAACCCGTAGATCAGATGCGTGGTTATATAAACCTGGGTACATGGAGTGAGGCAGAAAGAGAGGATGCAAAAGCTATGGGACAGGCGCCGGGTGACCCAAAATGGAAAGACGTGAATAAGGATGGCAAAATTACACGAGCAGCAGACGGACAGGAAGTAATTGGTAATGCCACTCCAAAATTTATTTACGGCTGGAACAACAATGTTTCTTTCAAAAATTTTGACCTTACCTTCCTCATTCAGGGTAGTTATGGTAACGATATTTTTAATGCAGTGAGAATTAAAACAGAAAATCCGTCAAACGGACTAAGTACCAATTTGAAAAACAGGTGGACGACTGATAATCAAAATACAAGTGTTCCGGTATTTTTAAGTTCACGTGACAGAACAGCACTTGCACTTGGCGCTAACAAAACCTCAGGGATAGGTGTAGATCAGCGTTCCAGCCGCTGGATTGAGAATGGCTCCTACCTGCGAATGAAAAATATAACGCTTACGTATACACTGCCAGGGTCATTAGTGAACAGCATACGGTTAGACAGGATTGCTGTATATATAACGGCCACCAATTTGTTTACCATCACAAAATATACCGGCTATGACCCTGAGGTAAGTTCGTTTAATGCTGGTGGCGCCGGTGGACTGGGTATTGATTTGAGTAACTATCCAACAGCCAAATCATTTATGTTTGGTATTAATCTAACTTTTTAAAAAGCAGCACAATGAAGAAGAGCAATATATATACAGCTAAAAGCATCGTGGCTTTGCTTTTAATTTTTGTAGTATCGTCCTGCCAGAAACTGGTAGAAAAGCCTCAAAGCATATCTACTCCTGATAATTTTTATACAACTATTTCCCAATGTGAAGCCGCTTATGCTGGTTCTATGAATGCATTATGGGTTACCTGGGACGGATATCAGAATTTACCCGCATTTCCCGACGGGCAATATGAAGGTGCAAGTCTCGATTTTGGAAGTACATCTTTTAATGATTTATGGAAATGGCATTATAAAGCAGTTGCCAATGTTAATGCAGTATTGAAGGCGGTAAAAGCCGGCAGCCTGACGGGCAATGACCAGGAAGCGATTGACAATGTGGTGGCACAGGGCCGATTTCTAAGGGCATTCAATTATTTTACTTTGGTTCGTTTATATGGTAAGATACCCTATATCACTGAAGACACCCCAGATCCGGTCACTACTCCGCTAACTCCTGATTCACGTCTTGAAATTGCCGCAGTATATGATCTGATTGAGACTGATCTGCAATTTGCGGTAGATCATCTTGGCGACTATGATGCTTCAGTTCCGGGCAAACCCAATAAATGGGTGGCTAAAGGGTTGCTTGCAAAAGTATATTTAACAAGGGCTACAGCGCCATTAAATCAAACGAATAACTACGCCAAAGCACGCGATCTGGCAGATGATGTTATCAACAATGGGCCCTATATGCTGCTTCCAAAATTTGAAGATGTATTCAAAACGTCCAATAATCGCAATATGGAGATTATGTTTGCTTTTTACGAATCATCCGACGCCCCTTATATGCCGGGAAATGTATGGGCGCCTTCGGAAATGGATGGCTGGAGCAGCGGTCCTGTAAAGATATACTGGGCAACAAATATTTATCCAGAGCAACCAAGAAAGCACAGTTACCTGCTGCTCGATTTTACCTCTGATATTTATGATCCTTCTGCCCCAATAATCAACTGGTCTGAATCCGCAGATGGTGTCCCGTATATCGGGAAATTGAATATGCCTAATCTCACCTTCGATCAGCAGGTGGGTGGCGGTGATGCCGGTATTGAAATGAAAATTTTGCGTTTTGCGGATGTCCTGCTTATTTATGCAGAGGCTGCAAATATGGCTAATGGCGGTCCTACACAGTTAGCTGTTGACCGGCTGAACCTGATAATTGACCGTGCAAATGAAGGAACCGGCACTGAACTTAGAGCTACTATAGCTATGACAAAAGAAGAATTTGATAAAAAAGTGATTGATGAAAGAAGTTTTGAATTGTGTTTCGAAAACGATCGCTACTTTGATGTATTAAGAAAACGGATTTTAAAAGATGTGAACCTGCCGGATAATGCAGAAGGATATGATGAAAATGATTACCTGTTACCTATACCTGCATTGGATGCTAAAGCAATAGGACAAAACCCGGGTTACGAATAAACGCTCAACTGATATGGGAAAGGCAGGACTTTAAGTAAAGACTGCTTTTTCTTTTCACAACAACAAATTGCTGAATATGCCTATTCAAGTGAATTGCCTTAAGGCAGTATGCTTTCCTTTGCTTTTTTTTGTAATGCTGTCTTGTAATACTAATCTATCAGAAAAGCAGGGAAACAATAATCATGTTATTAGAGCACTGAATGCTGCTGAAATAAACCAGGATGACAGAACCGTAGCTATAATAGGAGCCACCATTTATGTAAATTTTTAGTGAAGAAGGGTCTTTTGTAAGTCCCACACTCGGACCATTTTAATATCACCCTGAAAACGGTGTAGCTGATACTACCCGGTTGCGGGGATTCGCAAATATGAAAGCAATGACAAAGAAATTGAATGAAGCCGGTGTGCATATTGTACTGGGTTCACATTCAAGTGTACCCTATGCCGAAGATGGCTGGGCCTTCCAGCATGAAATGGAATTATGGGCCGAATGCGGTATCAGCAATACTGATATTATTGTAGCGGCTACTATGGAAAATGCCCTTTACTTCAGGATTGATGACAAACTTGGAAGTATTGAAAAAGGGAAGATTGCTGATATCCTGATTGTAAGAGGCAACCCACTCAAGGACATAAAGGCTGCAAAAAATATTGAGAGAGTCATGCTGAACGGGGAATGGGTTCGCTGATCAGTATTTTTACCGGTTTAGATTTTTCTTCCGGCAACCTATGTACTCAAACGTACAGGAAATTTTTCATTCATAAAACATACAATGGATGTATAATAAATTAAACGGGAGTTTCCCTTGGCTAAAAAATAATAATAAATATTAGAAAGAGATTTAAAAAAATGTTGGGTATTGATATGGAAAATATTGTTTACGCTCAGGCTACTGATCGCACACTATGGCATCAATTTAAAGATGGAGATGACAGGGCATTTGCTGCAATATATCACCGTTATTTTGAGGTGTTGATAAAAGCGTGTCTTCATATTTCAAAAGACAGGGAAATGATTAAAGATTCCATTCACGATCTGTTTGTTGAAATATGGCTGCGTAGCAACAGTCTTGTTTTACCTGTTTCTGTAAAAGCATACCTGATTCGGTCCATTCAGAGAAAAATGTTCAGGTGTTTAAAACAAAATAGACGCTATTACAGTTCCTGCACTGCAGAGGTGTCTTATGGTTGCGATTCAGTCTCTTCAATTGAAGAAAAGATAATTACCGGACAATTCAAGCAGGAACAGAATGAAGTTGTCAGGAAGTCCATCCGGATGCTGACAGGCCGTCAGCAGGAAGCAGTGTATCTTAAATATTATGCAAATCTCAGTTACCCGGATATTGCCGGAAAAATGTGTATCAGCACAGAAGCTATATACAACCTCATTTCAAAAGCGATAGGCAATATACAGGAAAGTGTTTCCAAAGCAAATTTTCCAACATACTAAGTGAATAAATTTTTTGCTGCATAATCAATACCTATATTTATGCAACCTTCTTTTTTTAATCTTACAAAACCTTTAATACTTATGACATCATTAAAGGAAATGTCATTTATTATTGCAGTAACCTTTATTGCATTTAACGCCGTGGCTCAGCAACCCGAAACTATTTTGCTAAAAAATTATCGGCCGAAATCTATTTACAAAATACCTGTTACAGATATTAAAAGAGCAAAGTTTCCGGTATGCAGATATTTCAGCACGTTATGCAGAAGTAGCACCAATACCGAGGTATATGAAAACCTTTTTTGAGCAATACAGTGACAGGCTGGTTTATGGTACTGATATGGGATTTGATACTGACATGTACAAAATGACTTTCCGGGTACTCGAAACCCAGGACGAACATTTCTATAATATTGACCTTACAGGGTATCACTGGCCGATGCATGGATTCGGGCTTAGTGATTCTGTATTGAAGCGGGTGTACCGGGAAAATGCATTGAGGATTTTAAAAAGAAAATAATGTTGAAAAGTGAAATAGTGAAAGTGAAAACGTCAAACTAAAAACATGAATCCACTTCTTTCATCATGATTTAATCCCATACAAATTGAATGTTTTCCATTTCGTCATATCTTCTTTTTGTAATAACGGGGTGATGGCAGCAGTATCAAGGAAATCATCAAACTTGTATAACTTATAGCCCGGCAATGCCACAGTATTAAACAAATCATATCTTTCTTCTGCCGAAGAGTTGGTAAAACATTCTGCTACAACCACAGGACTGTATTTTTCTATGATATCTTTAATTGATTTCAAAATCATACTATCCAAACCTTCTGCATCAACTTTTATATATGCTAACCTGTCAAGTTTGTCAGGATAGTTTTTAAGCAAAAAATCAGTCAGTCTGATTCCCTTTATCTTTTCCGGCAGGGTATATTTACCATGAATGCCATGATTTACTTCCTGTATTCCTCCATTGGCAAAAGAAGCTTCTGAGGAACTGTATATAAATTCCGTCTCTTTGTCTGTGATGGCATAAGGGAAGATCTGGATATTTACTTTATCGGGGTTTAGTTTTGTATTTACTTCAAGTATTTTATATACAAACGGGTTTGGATCAAAACCTAAAACCAAACCCGATTTACCTGCGGCTAATGCCATTGGTATTGTGGTGTCACCTATATTGGTTCCAATATCAATTGCCATGTCGCCCGGCTTAATAAACCTCTTATAGAAATTAATTTCCGACTGAGAGATAATTTTATTTAGTACAAGCGGATTAAGCCAATTGGCAAACTGCACTGTGCCTTCATCCTGTAAATGGAAAGTCTCGATTTTATGGGGATATTCACTGGTAACTCTTCGTGCCTTTTTTCTTGCAAACGATTTTCTAAGAAAATTGAACATATAATGAGGGGTTATATGTTGTAAAAATATGTAATTGTATTTACTATTGCTTCAATGACTCATATTTGAAACAAAGTTTCTCTAATACTGAATAAATACTAACTGTTACTTGGGCGTTTCAAAATATTGGTCAATTTTGTCTTTACCCATCCTACTACTCTCTTATCAAAATACTTGGTAACTGCATAAGCAAGAATCACTGCAATAAACGATGTTATAATACAATACCAAAATTGGTTATTGATATACATTCTTAACCTGTATAAAATAACATATCCTATTACATTGTGAAGCAAATACAAAGGGTAGGATATATCTCCGAGGAACAGAAGTATTTTATTTCTTAAAAACTTAATACCTCTCAGAGTATAAATGTAAAAAACAATATAAGCAACTGCTAATAGGATAATAGGAGTAAAATCTCCCGGGTATTTTTCTTCAATATAAAAGCAATAGATAATAAAAGCCGCCAGGATAGTAATATGATTTAAAGGACTGGCACTTTTAAGCTTAATCTTATATAGCAAAATGCCGGTAATAAACAATGGTGCCCAATCAAGTATCATGATTTTCCTCACATATTTTTCCAGGGGAAAATCGAAGAAGAAACTAATGGCAGATAACAAAAGCCATGCTAAAACAATATAATCTATATACCTTAGTTTCTTTAAAAAAAAAATAGTGCCCATAATGAAATAAAAGAAAAGCTCTACTTCCAGCGACCAGTATACCTGATCAATATATCTAACCTTAAAAAGACCTGGTAACATGGTGATATTTAAAAAAAAATCTTTGATTGTATAATGTCCGAGAGTAGGTACCGGAAAAATAGTGATAGCCATAGCAGTTATCAGCATGCAAAACCAGAATGTGGGATATAACCTTGAAAACCTGCTAATGGCAAATTCCTTAATTGTTTGCACCCGTGTAAGGGTCATAAAAATGACAAAACCGCTGATAATAAAGAAAATTTCAACTCCAAAATCCCCATACAAAAAGTGAAAGGAATGATCCGCAAGCAAATGAAAATGATAATCATAGGCCCATGTATAATGACTTAATAAAACAATACTTGCCGCAACTCCTCTCAAAGCATCAATTTCCTGGTAACGATTTTTTTTAACTATACTTATGGGCATATACTATATATATGTCTTTGACTATCATTATAAAATTAGTTTCCATAAACCCTGATATTTAATCAAATTTAATGGCAAAGTATTTTAAGTTTTTTATTATTTTTAAAATAAAACGAAATCGTGACGTATAAATTATTGCTTTATGCAGGAATTGTTTTGAGAACTACCAGAAATTATTTATTAAATCAATAGCAATTTGAATAAATTTTATGCTGCCGGAATCAGTATTACTTTACATTTTTAGGCAAAAAGTATAACCAGATTACACTTGCCAAAAATAAAATGAGTGAGGCAAAGAAGGTGCTATATGCCACCTCTGCATGACCATCTAAGGCATTGTTAAGCGAAGTATATAATAGCCAGATTTGAATTAACAGGTTTGACAGCAACACAAAAATTAGTGTTGACATAATCATACTTTTCTTCTGGGGATGTGCATTTTCCTGTGCGGTTCTGAAACTGCTCATATTTTTTCAATTTGAGGATGTTGTACAAATATTTCATCGCCTTCTAAAGTTACATTGAGTTTCTTCAATGGTCTGGGTGGAGGTCCTTGAAGTACTTCCCCGGTTTTAACATCAAACCACCCGTTGTGACATGGGCATTCAATTTTCATGGTTCCTGGTCTGTAATATACGGCACAGGAGAGGTGGGTGCATTTTTGTTCATAAGCATAAAATTTCCCTTCTTCTGTATGCACTAATATATATGGAATGGTTTCTCCTTCCAGTACAAATGATTTTGTTCCGCCAACGGGGATATCATTTATTTTACAGACACTATGTTTTATGTCATCAGTTTTGTCATCTGCAAAATATGCTTTGGCAGCAATCAATCCATTGCCCGCTACCATCCCGCCTGATACCACAGCCAGTAATTTGGCAAAATCTCTTCGGCTCACCTGATCGGATTGCGATCTGTTAACCGGGAAATCCTGTTTCCATCGTTTTTCATCATTACTCATAATTGGAATATTTTGTTTCTGAAACTATCATTTGTCTTTCTCTTTCTTTTTCACTGCGTGTATTCTCTCTGCGTTCTTTGCGGTTATTTGATTTTTACCGCAGAGGGCACAAAGTTTTTCGCAGAGCTCTTCTCGTTTTCACTTCTCTTTTCCGTCCATTACAGGTTTGCGTTTCTAACTTACTAGATCAAAACACCTTCAACTCAGTGCTCCCTTTAGGCATCATCAAATTCACTTTTGTTTCCACGGTTTCCTGGCCAAAAATAAATTTATTCACCGGTGTTGAATTTGGCCGCATTTTCTCCATCTGTTCCCGGGTGCCAAAGAATAAGGCTCCACTCGGACAGACTGTAGCACACATTGGTTTTTTACCCACACTCGTCCTGTCGTAACACATATTGCATTTCATCATCAGGTCGTATTTCTCCATTTTCTTGGGCACACCAAAGGGACAAGCCATTACACAATTGGAGCACCCAATACAACGAGAGGTATTTGCACTATGTACAATGCCAAATTCATCTTTGGTGATGGCATCGGCCGGACAAACATTAGCACATACCGGATCATCGCAATGCATACACACCTGCACCGTAGTTTGAATAGTTTGTGCCCTGTCAACATAATTCACATGAATCATGGATTCATGTCCGTTGGTTTCACATTCCGCACAGGCTGCCTCACAAGCCCTGCAACCAATGCAGCGCTGCATATCCACAAAAAATTCCTGCTGTACTTTATAAGACTGTGCCATATTCTATGAACTTTTATAGGCTTCTGAATATTTATCTACCACAGCAATATTACCTGTTGGGGTAAGTTTACAGGCGCTCACTTTAAACTCCGGGATTTTAGATATAGGATCCAAATGTCCGCTGGTGAGTTGATTGGCAGATTTCTTCCCCGGCCAATGATAAGGAATGAATACTGTATCCTCACGTATGGTTTCTACAATATTGGCGGGAAAGACAGCTTCACCTCTTTTGGTGGTTACAATTACTTCTTCGTCTTGTTGAATACCATACTGAGCGGCAAGGGTTGGATGAATTTCCAATAAGGGCTGGGCAAACTGCTGTACTAATTTTCCTATTCTCCTGGTTTGTGAACCGCTGAGATATTGCGACACTACTCTTCCTGTGGTTAATATTACCGGGTACTCATCATCTACGGGGTCTTTACTGGGGTGATATTCGACTGCATTAAAATGTGCTTTTCCGTCAGGAGTTTTAAATTTTTTGTCTTCCCAAAGTCGGGGGGTACCGGGGTGGTCAAGATCAGGGCAGGGCCAAAACACGCCCATGTTTTTTTCAATTTTTTCGTAAGTAATGCCATAATAATCGGCAGTACCGCCTTTGGAAGCTACCCGCAATTCATTAAATATCTCCTCACTGTTTTTATAAGGAAATTTATCTCCCGCACCAAGACGTTGGGCAATTTCAATAAGGATCTCAGTATCAGGCCGGGCATTGTCGGGTGGATTAACTGCCTTCCTTATACGCACTACTCTGCCTTCTGCTGTTGTTACGGTTCCTTCTTCTTCTTCATGCAGCGAACCCGGAAAAACAATATTGGCATGTCTTAATGTTTCGCTCAAAAAGAAATCTATTCCTGCATAAAATTCAAGTTTCTCCAATGCTTCTCTTACGTAATTATTGTTGGGTAAAGATATCAGCGGATTGAAACAGATGGAAAGCAGCCCTTTGATTTCTCCGCGGTGTATAGCTTCAATAATTTCATAAGCAGAGAGTCCTTTGCCTGGCATGTCTTTTTCATCTATACCCCAAACCTGTGAAATATATTTACGGTGCTCTGGGTTTTCAATATCCCGGTTGCCGGGTAATTGATCGCATTTATGTCCATGTTCTCTTCCGCCCTGTCCGTTACCTTGTCCGGTGATAGTGCCATAGCCACAATAAGGCCTGCCTATTCTTCCGGAAGCCAATACGATGTTTATACAACTCAAAACATTTTCAACGCCCTTGGTATGGTGTTCTATTCCCCTGGCATGTAATAAAAATGACGTGGAAGCTTTGCCCCATAGTTTGGCTGTCGCTTCAATTTTTTCTTTTTTTGTTCCGGTAATTTCTTCGGCCCATTCCAGTGAATAATCTTTCACAGCATCCTTAGCGGCTTCAAAGCCGGAAGTATAATTATTTATAAAATCATGATCCAGCATGTCGTGCTGCACCATATAATTTAAGATAGCGCCAAACAGGGCTGAATCAGTGCCAGGCCGTATATCGAGGTGTATATCTGCAGTACGTGCAAGTGGAATTACACGGGGATCTACAACGATAAGTTTAGCGCCATTATCTCTTGCCCGCCAAATCCAATGGGTAAGCGTTGGAAAAGTTTCAGACACATTGGCGCCGGTAACAATAATCACCTCTGCTTTTTCTAGATCGGTATAATTATTTGAAGTACGGTCTAATCCGAATGCTTTTTTATTGCCTGCACCTGCAGAAACCATACAAAGCCGGCCATTATAATCCAGGTTTTTTGTTTTGAGCGCTACTCTCGCAAATTTGCCCACCATGTAAGATTTTTCGTTGGTTAGCGAAACACCGGAGAGCATGGCAAATGCATCATTGCCATATTGAGACTGTATCCTTTTAATTTCCAAAATAGTTTTTTCCATCGCCTGATCCCAGGAAACAGGTTCAAAGCCGACACCGGGTTTGCTCAATATCGGAGTTGTCAGCCTGTCGTGATGATTGTTTTGCATATAGCGCAATACCCCCTTTGGACAAAGTCTTCCTTCGTTGAAGGGAAATTCCATCCAGGGTTCAAAACCAACAACTTTATTATTTTTTGCCAGTAGTTTAATTCCGCATTGCATTCCACAAAAACAACAATGAGTCTCCACAATGGTATCTGGTTCGTCTCTGCCGGGAAGCCCTTCTCTATCGGGCATGTGAAGTGATGGTCCAAACTTTGCAATAATTTCTTCAGCATCTATTGGTAACCTGGCCATATTTTTTATTTTATCAAAAATTTATTTTTTGTTTTGCATCTTTACCTGAGAACTTTTCCCTGTTGCAGTTAAATGATAAGAAAGCTTATCCAAAAAACTTACCGGCCTCCTGCCTTGCTTTTAAGTGTGCATTGGCTAGCATATCTCTTTTACCTTCAGGGCTGTATTCTAAAAAAGAATCTCCTTTTTCATTTCTGAAATTAAATCCCAGTGCCCTGGTAATAAGTTGTAAATCGGCTATATGTAACTGGGTAGTATAGGGTTTGCCTGTTTGTTTGCATATCTGCATACCTTTTCTTTTGCCCACTTCCTTGTAAATATGGGCGCCTATTTGTGCCGGTCTTTGTATGATATGAAAAAATTTTCCAAAAGGCATCCACACTAAAAATATAATTACAAAAAATGCGTGGGTTACTGCCATAAATTCATAAGCCTTCCCATGCATAAATTCGTAATCGAGTGTAAGCCCAAGTCCTGTAATGGAAACCAGGATAAGCAGCAGGAGCGGTAATATATCCCCTTCAAATGTTTGTATGGCTATAAGCCCCGGCTCTTTCAATCTTTTTTGCAGAAAATAACTTGCCCCGATAATTACTAAAATTGAACACCAGTTGAGCGCCCCGAAGATCATGAAACCGATTATGGATTTAACCGGGAAATTTAATACTGCAAAACCAAAAAAATGAGCAGTGTAAATATCTGTTGCATTAGGATCTAAACCTGTAGCAGGTACTAAAGTAAAATGTATCCAGCCAAAGGTTAATGGAAATGTAATGGCAAAAGCAAGAGAGCATCCTATAGCCATCAGCAGATGAGCGGCTCCTTTTTTCTTTCCTCTTTTCAATATAAAACTCTGTAGCATGATGTTTTTGACAAAATCTTTTATTGAATACCAGGAGAAATGAAAGAACTCTTTTGAAAATAAAACTTTAAAACTCCTGTTTACATAAATCCAGGTTGGGGGACGCTGTATCCATACTGTGTAGCGATAAACAATCCCAAAAATAGCAAAGAGGGTTCCGAAAAGATAGGCCACCAGGGCAGCATCATAGTTTTGTAAACTTCTTGACCCGATAAAGACCAGTATTATTGTCAAAATCGTTACGATGGTAGCTGTAATGAATGCTTTGATATCAATAAGTTTTTTCATTTGTACATTTTTCTGCTTGGGAATGCTGCTTCAAAATTACCACAATTACATCCCAAACTTAGGTAGTTTTTTTGAGGCGAAATGAAATAAAATTAAGGTTAAAGAATTAGTTTTACCGGAAAGACACTTCTTCATGAATGTTTTCTTCAGTAGTATAAAAAAAGAAATTGCCAACCTTTTTCCAAGCTACTTTGCATTGGTAATGGCTTCCGGAATTGTTTCTATTGCGGCCAACTTGTTACACATGATTTTCATTGCTAAAATGCTTTTTTATTTTAATGTAGTTGCCTATTGCATTTTATGTGTGATGTTAGTTTGCAGGCTTTTGTTTTACTTTCAAAATTTTTCAAATGATTTTTCTACACATGCTAAAAGTCCGGGCTTCCTCACCATCGTAGCCGGCACCAATGTACTCGGCAGCCAGTTCATTATCATACAACAGAACTATTTTTTTGCTTCTATTTTGTTTTACTTTGGATTTATACTCTGGTTTATTCTTATCTATTCCTTTTTTATTATGATAACGGTGCGAAAAGGGAAACCTACTCTTGAACAGGGAATGAACGGAATTTGGCTGTTGATGGTGGTTTCCACACAATCCATTTCAGTACTTGGCGCACAGTTGGTGAATCATCTTCCATTTTCAAAAGAAGTAACTCTCTTTGCATCCCTGATACTTTTTTTGATAGGTTGTATGTTATATATCATTATCATCACCCTGATTTTTTACCGCCTTACATTTTTCGAAATACGGGCGGAAGAATTTGCTCCCCCTTACTGGATAAATATGGGGGCGGTTGCCATCACCACACTTGCCGGGTCTGTACTTATGCTTAATGCCAGTCATTGGGATTTTTTATTTTCACTCAATAATTTTCTCAAAGGGTTTACGCTGTTATTCTGGGCTTTTGGTACCTGGTGGATACCTGTTATTGTAATACTTGGCATCTGGCGGCACTTCTACAAACTTTTCCCACTTGACTATCATCCACAATACTGGGGTATGGTGTTTCCCCTGGGTATGTACACTGTTTGTACTTACCGGCTTGCCCAGGCTACCGGTATCCGGCTATTATATACCATTCCTTCTTTTTTTATTTATATCGCATTACTGGCCTGGACAATAGTTATTGGAGGATTGATATATAAAGTGGTAAATAATTATTTACTGGAAACCAAAATCAGCAGAAAGATTAATAAAACTTGAGTTAACCGGTTTGGGGAAAGAACCATTCATTAAGTTTTTTTATTTTATTCCTGAACTATCGGGGAGTTCATTGCTCAGAATTTTCAATATTTTTAAATATTGGCCTTGGAAATAGGTAATTAAAAAAATCCGACGCTAACAAAATTTGTTATGCGCCGGATTAAGAATGGGAAAATTTAAGGATAACAATCAGGATAATAAGGAATCTTGATTTATTTGGCAGGTGGTAGCAATACCGCATCAATAACATGAATAATACCATTAGATGCCGGGATAGAAGCAATTATATTTGCCCCATTTACTGTAGTTTTCCCGTCTTTTACAGCAATGGTAATATTATCGCCATTCGCTTGTCCTAATGTTTGTCCGTCTTTAAACATATCCGGTTTTAAAACTCCTATATATACATGGTATTCCAGAATATTACGGAGAGCATCTTTTTTTGCAGGTGTCAATAAATCGCTTAAAGTTGCAGCCGGCAATTTGTCGAATGCTGCATTGGTGGGTGCAAATACCGTAAATGGTCCGGCATTGGAAAGAGCATCTACATATTCTGCAGCTTTCAGGGCTTTTACAAGCGTAGTGTGATCGGCGCTGCCAGCGGCTATTTTTACTACATCTTTTTGTGAATCATTATCCTGCACTCCAGACTGGCCACTCAGTTCAGTAGCTGTACTTGCCGGGGCGCTTTCTGTGTTAGTTGCCGTATCAGCAGGAGCGCTGTTGCATGCTATCCATAAAGAAGCTGCAGTGAGTAAAATTGCGAAAGACAGATAATTCCTTTTCATAATCATTTTGTTGTTACGTGATTGAGCAGTTTTTTATTGTGATGTTAGATTTACACCACTGCAAAATAAAATCTGTAAACTTTTGCAGGCTATGACGGTTGTCAATCCTTTTTAGAATATTGGTCATTCTGGGGGTTGTAATTTACCTCCCCCTGCTATTTGCTATATTGCATGTGTGGAGGCTATAGGGTTATGGGAAAATAATGCAGCAAATATTGAAATATACCTTTGTCAGGGGTTATTTTCAAATTTTGAAGAGGAATTGCATTCTTTTTAAATAGAGTTATTTGAGCCTCTGCTTCCTATTTATTTTGTGGCGGAAATTATATAAGCCCATTCAAAAAACGCAGATACAAAAACAAATCACATCGAAGGTCCTCTGTGCAACTCTCAATGAAAGCTATTTCACAAAGAGCACAAAGGAGGCACAAAGAACACAGAGATAGTTTAAATCTTTGTGGTCACTGCGATCCACGTAAAGAACACTTAATTGAGAGAGGAGTTCCCAAAGTAGGGAAGTCTCTGCAGTTGAATCAGAGGGTTTTAAACATGATGGCTTCAGATATATTTTGTTTTGAAACTACAGTATCAGTTTTTAAAGCAAAAAAGAAGTTGAATTGCTTTAACAGTTATAATGCGTTTGTTTCACTTATATACAGGAAGAAATTGAATTGCATCCCTAACCCTTGTGTTGTCACCATAATATTTAATTATTTTTATACATTGATATTTACAAATCGGAATAAATGAAATACCGTAAGTACATATATGTGAAACTGCTGTTTTTATTTGTTTTGGCAAAATGTGATCTTTATGCTCAACACACTTCCGGTAATCTGATTTTACAGTTTGAAAACAGGGTAGGGGAACGGCTGGTAAATTTTGACAGTATATATGAAAATAGTCTGGGGGAGCAACTGAGGATAACTAAATTCCGTTATTATATTAGTAATATTAAACTTTCGGATAGCACAATGGGCAAAAATTATAAATGTAGCAACCGGTATTTTCTTGTGGATGAAAATAAATTAGATTCAAAAACAATTTCACTTAAACTTCCACCCGGTCGTTACAATAAAATATCTTTTTTGCTTGGGGTTGACAGTTTGAGAAATGTGAGTGGAATACAAACCGGCGCCCTTGATCCGTTGAATGATATGTTCTGGACATGGAAAAGCGGATATGTGATGGCTAAACTGGAGGGGCGGTCACCATCATCCAGCTTGCAGCACCACTTGTTTGAATATCATATCGGTGGGTTTAGCGGTATTTACAATGTTACAGGCAGGGTAATTCTGTCTTTACCCGCCGAGATTAATATTGTGCATGGTAAAGAATCGCGTATAGTTATATCAGCGGATATTGATAAATGGTTTTCTGCTGTTTACCGGTTATCAATATCAGATCATCCGGCTTGTACTGTTACCGGTCAGTTAGCCAAACAGTTTTCAGAAAACTATTTGCAAATGTTCACAGTTCAATCCTTAACACCCTGATCAAAACATCACTCACCATATTATTCATTACAACAATTACAATATTGTTGGTTGCCCTGCAGCTCTCATTTACATCAACTGATGATAAACCTCATCCGATGAAACAAAATATACCCGGGGAGTTTCCCAAACCGGTATATGATTTCAAAAATAATCCACTCACCAGGGAGGGCTTTGAATTAGGAAGGAAACTTTTTTACGATGGACGTTTATCGAAAGATGGTTATACTGCCTGTGCTTCCTGTCATCAGCAGTTTGCTGCATTTTCAGATTTTCAGCATGTCTTCAGCCATGGTGTAAACAGCAGGTTTACCCGGCGCAATGCACCACCACTCTTTAACCTGGCATGGCAAAGCGAATTCCATTATGACGGAGGCATCAATCATATCGAACTTCAACCCCTTTCGCCAATGACAGGAAGGGATGAAATGGACAATACTATTGACAGCATCCTTGCAACTATCAGGGCTGATGCCGTATACCGAAAAATGTTCAGGAGCACATTTGGTAACGACACAATTAATACGCAGCGCATGCTTTGGGCGCTGGCACAGTTTACCGGTAATATTGTTTCTGCAAATGCTAAGTATGATAAAATGAAAAAAGGTAAAGCAGTTTTCAATGATTGGGAACAACAGGGGTATATTATTTTCAAAGAGCGTTGTGCTGTTTGTCATACCGAACCCCTGTTTACAGACTTTAAATATCACAATATAGGGCTGGCTGTTGATACTTTTCTGAATGATTTCGGCAGAATGGTTATAACGAATGATAAAAAAGATTCGCTTCTGTTCAAAACACCATCACTCAGAAATATTTCCCGTACTGATCCTTATATGCATGATGGGCGATACTGGGGGCTATCTACTGCTATTAATCACTGGCAAACCTGCTCCCCATCTGATGCTACTGCAGATTCGCTTATTGTGAACGGGAAACCATTGGAAAAAATGGAAGTAAAATATCTTGTATCCTTTCTGCATACCCTGCTGGATTCGTCCCTCCTGAGAGATCCCATGCTTGCAGACCCGGTTCCCGGAAATATGATACATGGGCCGGTGCAATGAATTTCATTTATTCAACATTTCTTGTTAATTTAAAATCATGAAAAAATAAAAGATATGCAGATGAAAAAGATTTCTATGGCGCTGGTGAGCTTTTTTTTTATGTGCGGGCTATACGCACAGGAACCGGTAGAATGGGCATTTTTTACAAAAAAGCTTAACGACGGCGCTTATGAAATTCATCTTGCTGCAACGATAGACAAAGGATGGTTTATATGTTCGCAGTTTTCTTCAAAACATGGTCTTGCACCTACTGAAATAAAAATTTCTGAAACCGGCAATGCCAAATTATCGGGCAGATTTGATGAAATAGGCGTACTGCAGAAAAGAAAGATTGCAGATAATAATGCCCGTCTGCAGGTTTTTGAAAACCAGGTGGAATTTGTTCAGAAGGCATCAGTTCCCGATCTCCAGAAAGGAAATGTAAAAGGGACTATTAGCTTTGTTGCTTCAGATGGCGTTCACACCCTTCCTGGTAAAACGGTTAAATTCACTTTGGTGTTGAATTAAATAGTAAGGTCAATATATTGTTTTCGGATGAATGCTATTTTTGAAAATTCGGATTTGATTCATAACTGAATTTGTATTTAGATGTATGTATTCGTATTGACTTTACATTCGCTTGTTCGTTGGATGGTACTTTTTAATTTATTTTTTGCACTATACCGTGCTTATTATGGCTGGTTTTCCAAAAAACAATTTTCCCGTTTTGATAAATTTATAATATCCTCAGTGCTAACTGTTGTGCATCTTCAGTTTATCTTAGGGCTTTGGCTTTATTTTATCAGCCCGGTTGCCCGTTATTTTATGCATAATTTCAAAGAGGCAATTCATCAAAGAGATTTCAGGTTTTTTGGAATGGAACATTTAGTAATGATGCTGCTGGCTGTTTCTATAATCACTATCGGCTCAGTAAAATCAAAGCGCAAAGCAACAGATATTGAAAAGTATAAAACAATGGCATTTTGGTTTACGGCGGGTCTGTTGATAATACTTTCCTCTATTCCCTGGCCTTTTTCCCCGTTTACGAGCCGGCCATATTTCAGGTTGTTTTAGAATGTTGCGCTTCTCGCATTTCAGGGTTTTCGCGATATTAGTATTCTTAAAATAAATAGAGCTTGTTGTTAAACTGCTCATATATTCATACTTTGTACGAATGCACGAATGCGTCTGCGGCGCGTTTGTGCATTACATTCGTGTAATTGTACTTTGTATCTAAAAACTGCAAACTTTTTGAAAAAATTCTTACCATACCCTTGCAGCAGAGTTATTTTCAGATCAAATCCTAAATAGAAATAGCACACAATTCTATTACAATTATTTACGAATCTCTTCTAAATATTCGTGCATTCGTGGCTTTGTTGTATCCGTACAATCGGTACTCTTTCAGACGGATGGAATTAGAAGGGATCTACCCCTTTTCACAAATTTATGAAGTATCGCTTGTTATTCAGCAAGCTCTAAATAAAAGCAAAGAGGATACTTCAAATAATTTGAATCAGACTTTAACGATCAAAGAATGATCTAAAGGTAGTGTGTTCAATTACTGCCGGCAGATGAAGCTGCTCTTTAAGTGCAGATGTCAACAAAGTGAAAGTAATTACATTAAGCCATCAGGAGTTTGTACCTGATATTGAACATCACATCCTGTGCGGATGATTCATATTTTTACAAATTTTACGGTTGTTGTTTTTCCTTCAACAGTTACAGTTAGTATATACAAGCCGCTGCTTAACATTGCAATGTTAAGCCTCTCGAAAGGCAATCCTGTATTAACGGACTTTTCTACTACTTTTTTCCCATATATATCTGTTATCTGAAGTAATGCATTATTAGCTGCACCACGCTTTTTGTACATTATATCTATAAAATCTCCTGCAGGATTTGGACTCACAACTATTGATTGAATAGATGGAATATCAATACTGATCACTTTGCTATATGTATACTTCCCGTCCAGGTCTTTTTGCTTTATCCGGTAATGAACAACATTACATGGAAGAGCAACTGCTTTTTTGTCAATAAAATTATATTCATGTATTCCGGGGCTATTGTTTGCAGAAATACTGCCTATGTAAATAAAATCGGTTCCGTTTATGCTCCTTTCCATATCAAATGCGGCAACATTATTTTCATTATCTGTAGTCCAATTCAGTGATACATCATCTTTTTGTAGTTTACCATTAAATACAATCATTTGCAGGGGCAGTGCTTCAAAGCTCCGGTTTGAAAAGTAAAATGTGGAAAACGAACTAACTGTGGATTTGAGCACGAATCCAAATTCATATAATTCATAAGAAGTTGGTATGGGAACAGCATTCGTTACATAAGGAGAACATGATCCGGCACTTTGAAAAATGCCGATATCCCCAATACCGTTTATGCCGGCATTTTCTGCTGCGCTTAGTGCTTCCAACTCCCGACGGGTGATATACAACCTTATGTCCACCGGTTTCCCTTCTTCAGGTTGCACTTCAGGTGTAATAGTGATGTTGCGGTCAAGATAGGGTCTGTTCGCAGCATCTGCCCTTACCTTACCCTTATTGATGTATGCCTGAACTGTGAGGACACCCAGACTATTACCATTCGGCTGTACTTCAGCCAATACATTGCCTCTGTTATCGGTTATTGGTACCCACTGTTTATTATTGTTTCCATTAATTGTAACCGAAGGGAATTCTATGCATGTACCGGTACTGGTCTCTGCAATCTGTGCCGGGAATGCAGAAAGTCCTGTCCAATTTTTTGTTGTGCCCTGATCTAAGAAATTGTCAACATCGAAGTCTGTTTTAGTGATAAAAATATTAGTATTCGGATCCCATTCAAATATCATACCCCGGTCAAATTGACCACCTCTTAATGTAGTACCATATAATTTTTGGCCACTCTCTATAAGGTGCCCGACTGGCATGGTCAATCCGTTTATGGAAGGACTAAAATCTATTTTTTTTGTATAGACATTGGAGACAGGATCCCATTCGAATATTACACCATTTCCATTAGCTCCGCCCGACGAAGTTGTTCCATAAAATTTGTTATTTATCAGCGTGAGGCTGTTATAACTTTTATGCATACCGTCAATGCCATTAAATTCATACTTTTTTGTGTAGTTGTTAGTAGATGGGTCCCATTCGTAAATCAATCCCGTGAATTGCGTTCCCCCGTTGCCAATAACTCCGTAAAACTTATCGTCTTTTAGTGTTAGGGAACTGAAATAGCTGACTGAATTACGTCCCATTGCCTGGGTAATTTCTAATTTTTTTGTCACCTGGTTGGCAACAGGATCCCATTCATAAATACTTCCGGATGTATTTTCATTTAAAGCGTAATAGTATTTACCGGCGTATTGACTTAGCCCACCCACTTCCTGGATTTCCACTTCACTATCCAGTTTTTTTTCATAGCTGTTGGTTACCGGATCCCATTGAAATAAAGTACCTGTATTTTGTTGTCCGCCAAATGAATTAGATCCATAGAATTTCCCGTTCATTGACATCAGCGGACCGTTAACATAATATCCACCTTCATTACTCAGGTCAGCTTTGGGGGTTACAAGCATTTCATTGTCCTGAACCTCAGCTTCGAAAATTACCCCTTTATTGTTATGTCCTCCATCTGCAGTTGTACCATATATTTTCCCGTTTCCTACCGCCAGATAAGTTGGCGCATAACAGTTGTTTCCATAGTCAAGCCTGCTAATCAGGCCGTCGGTGGCGGTGTTCCATTCAAAAATAATTCCTCCTCCTCCTTCCCCTGCCATTTGTCCATATATGACAGACTCTTTAGTATCAAAAAAATTCCACGGTTTAGCTCCATTAATTCCGTCCAAATTTTTTTTAACTGTAAAGCCGTCCGTAGCCGGATTCCATTCAAATAGAACACCAAGGTTGTATGCGCCGCCAAGCGACGCAGCCCCGTATAGTTTATTATTCATTACGGTAAGACCTTCTACCGGATTTTCACCGGTTACTCCATCAAAATTGTGTTTTACCTGGTATATGTTTGTTGACGGATCCCACTCAAATAAAACGCCCTTGCCATACTGCCCTCCTTCTTTTGTTACACCATAAAATTTACCATTTAATATTGCAAACTTCCCCACGGCAAATTTGCCCTCAGCATCTGTCAGCGTATATTTGACGGTAAAGTCATTTGTCAGAGGATCCCATTCATAAATAGAGCCACTTAAATAATCTGTTCCATAAAATTTTTGCTGATAGTAGGTCAGTATTACTTTGTCAAAATTGAGAGGAATGCCCTGAAATTCTATCCTTTTTAGAACGGTAAAATCATTTGTTGATGGATCCCATTCAAAAATGCCTCCGAGCGATATTCCTGCGAAAAAACCATAAAATTTTCCGTTTAACAATGTAAGATTAGCCCAGGGGTAAGCAGCATCCGTTTGAGTGAAATCAATTTTCGTTGTAAATGTATTTGTCACCGGATCCCATTCAAAAATATAACCCATATTGCCGCCCAGTATACCGTAAAACTTACCATTATAAAAAGACAGGTCGCCTGACGGTTCTAACCCACTATTGAAATATTGGTAAAAGGGAGGTGAGCCTGGTGTCTTCCTTTCATAAGTATTGGCGGTAGCGTTCCATTCAAAAATGCCGTATTCCGATATACCATAGTATTTTCCGTCCTGATATTCCACAAAGCTCGTCTTGTCAATAGTTTTAAAATCATACCACTTTGTCAGATTGTTTCCCGCACCATCTACACTAATGACCGCCCCCTTAGCATATTTTCCCCCTGCGGTACTCAACCACAATTGTTTTACACCCTGAGCTGATAGAATTTCAGCGTATCCCAAAAGTAAAAGAGCAGCTAAATATTTTTTATACATATTTCAGGTATTAATTCGATTAAAATAAGATCAGCATATAGCGAACTTTTTGCAATAGATTTTTTGCAAATGCCGGACAATGTCTTACGTAGTCTTAACAGGGCTGAAAAATGTTTGTCGTAGAATATAAATTTTGAAAACAAAACTATTTCTGCTACACAAAATAGTAAAAGTCCGCGATCAAGTTTGATGATGTTTGTCATGCTAAATTGTGACAGTCATCAAAGCAGTTCTGAAGTATAATTCATTCCGCATTTTGCCGATACTATCGTTGTGTAAAGAGGTTAGGTGTGGCTCCTATGATAATTAAATTTGAAGTAGCTGAAAGCTTTTTATGTTTTGTATTTGATGCTGGTAGTTAAACCAGGAAGTATTTCATGGTTCTTCAATGTAAACTGATGGCTGTATAATTAAACCCGTACTGCCAGAATAAAAAAAGCCAATTGTCACTAGGGAAATTGAAAACCAATTAGGGTAGTGCATTAATCCGTAGTTAAATGTCCGGTAGATTAATGAAATTAAACACACCCGTTTTCCACGCCGTATGTTTTTTACAGTAATTCTGTCTTTATACAATTACAAAAAAAACGTAAAGATAAAACTGGTAATGATTCTAATATGGATTTCTGTAGCGGATTCGGTACCGGAATTGTATTGCAAAAAACTAACCTGATTTTCCTTAATGCAAGTTGTTCTGAAGCCGCAGAAGCAGGAATATCAGAAGTGAATCATATCAAAACAAAAAAATAATGTGGATAACTTTTTTTTAAGCTAAATAGATAGTAATGGTAAACTTTGTTTAATATTACTAAAGAAAGTTTAAGTAAACCAAGAATAAAAGTTTATGAGATTATTACCTAAACCTGCCGGGAAAACTATATTTTTTCTTCTCGTAACTTATAGTATTACAATAAGTTTATGGGCTCAGGATTCTCTGAGGGTAGATAGCATGATCTTATCTAACCGGGGTGGGATTGAGAATATCTTGCAGGGAAATGTAGCCGGATTAAGAGTAAAAAGCTGGTCGGGAACTACCGGTGCGCAATCCACGCTTAATCTACGTGGCTTAAGTCTCGACCCTACCGATCAATCTACTATGCCCCTGATTCTCATCAACGGCATACCGATGATCGCCAATCCCTCCAATATAACAGGCATCAATCCTCTAACTTATTTTTCTCCCGAACAAATTGAAAGTATAGTTGTTATAAAAGACATTGACCGTCTTGCTGCTTTTGGTGTGCTGGCGCCCAATGGAGCAATTAATATTATTATGAAAGAAGGAAAGCCAGGTTCTATTCATGTTCGCGCCAATGCTTATGCCGGTGTAAATTTTCTGCAAAACATGGATTACAAGCGGGATGCTTTTTACAATTTTAATACCACAGCCCGCAGAGAAGTGTATGAAAATGGCGGTATGATAAATGATGAATCGTTATTGGTAGATGGTGCCGGTACATATGGCTCCTATTTATTTGGGCTTTCCAATCACCAGGATAAAGGAATTATTAACGGGTCGGGATTTGGGCGTCAAAATTTATTTCTCAATGCGAAATATAATATTACTGACCATTTCTCTGCTCATTTCTATAATAACATGACCCTTGCCAAACGTAACGGAAGATATGCCGGCGAATATGACCGGGATATGACCCTACCCGTGGTTGGCAGTGAAGAATTCTTTATGGATAAGAACAGGAATCTTGGCTTAATGTCTTCAATGGGTTTGACCTATCTTCTTAATCATGGCATCACCTTACGCTCTGTGGCAGGATTATCTTATGAAGGAGCCAGCCGTGATTTGTATGTTCCCTCCAACCTGCTGGATGGAAATATTTATGCTTCCAGCGCTGCATACAAACGACAATTGCTGACCTGGAATACTTCAGCAAATTGGTTGCACGAATTTTCTGATGTATTGAAAATGGATATGACGCTTGGCGGTGAATTCAGGAGTATTGATGACCGGCTCACTTCAGTAAATGGGAAGCGCAGTTTTGAAAATGGCGGTTCGAACTTTGTAAAAGTGGTTACAGGATATAATGCAAACCAAACGATAGCATTATCCAATCATAATATTGAAAAACTCTTATCATTTTACGGAAACTGGAATTTCAAATACAAAAACGATCTTAATCTTAATCTGGTTGTCCGTGCAGACGGCAGTTCTTTATACGACAGGAAATGGACTTTATATCCTGCATTGGGTGCTCACTATGATTTGAAAAACAGCCTGAGCATTCCTGTAAAAATTAAAGCTGGTATTGGAAAAACAGGTGTACTGAACCGACCCGAAGTATATCGGGGACAATTAGATGCTTACGGAGATTATTATGGTGGTAATTATCTGGGTATTGGGGGGCTTTACCCAGCTTTCAGTGGCGCCAAAAGCATTGATGTAACCCAGATAGATGCCGGCTTGACTATTGTATTGGGCTCCACATTGAACATTTCTGTTGAGTATTTTAATAAGAACTATTCTGACTTCATCTATCAGAGGTACCAGCCTAATATCAGTGGTATTGATTACAAATATGAAACCGGTGGTAAACTCAGGTTGTCTGGTGTTGAAATAACCCTTGATGGTAACTGGATACATTCCACACATTTTTCCTGGAGCAGCAACCTGAATATTGCTTTTTATCAAAGCAAAGTAAAATCTTTACCCGGCGATATTGAGAATACGAGCCTTTCCCATCTTGATGCTTTTACAAATGCTCCGGTCACTTCAATTGTGGCCTGGCAGGGCAGTATAGAAAAAAAGATTGGTAACAATGCTCCGAAAGCTTTCGGAGGCTTATCGAATACATTGCGTTACCGTAATATCTCCGCTGCTTTTATCTTCACTTATGCATGGGGGGCAGATATTGCAACTGAATCTTTCAACAGCCGCTATGATGCCCAAAGCATCAATTATGATTTTCCTGTTAAAAGTGCAGAGACTCCCTATTATTTTATTGACAAAAGCACTGACGGACGAACTATTTACCAGGGTATCAGAACTATTGAAGATGGCAGTTTTGTGCGTCTGAGCCGGGCTTCGGTTTCCTGGCATTTCAATGGAATATCTAAAAAAGTGGAGGCATTAAGTGATCTGGAAATATTTGTACGCGGTGATAACCTGTTGACCCTTTCCCGGTACAGTGGCATCAATCCGGAAGAAAACATTACAGGTATCCGCAGGTACGATTTGATGTATACGGGAACTCCCCTGCCTACTTCTGTAGCATTGGGTATTAAAGTGGTTTTTTAAGTATGATGCTTTTTCAAATGAACAATATGATAAACTGGATGAAACATTGGAAGCTGTTTGTGCGTGAGAGTAGAAACGACAGAGGTCGGAAACTCACGTTCCATATCACATATCACAAGTCTTACTTCTCTCGTTTCACGTCTGGAGTACTATTAGCAATTGTGCTGCTTAGCTCCTGCCGCAAGAGCCTTACGGTAGAACAGGAGAACAAAACAATAGAGGAAGGTTATTATCATTCTGCACAACGTATTCAGCAGGCGGTGATTGGGGGCTATGTAGATATGAGAAGGGCATTGCTTGCCAATTACGCATGGATGATGTATGGTGAAGCCAGAACGGGTGACCTGAAAGTGGCGGTTACTTATCAGCAAAAGGTAGCTCGCCAGCAATTAACAGACGTAGACGAAAACCTGGCACAACTTTCAGACTGGGGTTATTTTTATGATGTGATCAAAGATGCTAATGATGTGCTGGATATTGTGGACAATGCAGCAGAAGATATATTAAGTACTTACCAGAAAAATACATACAGGGGTGAAGCGCTTGCGCTCAAATCCATGTCATATTTTTATCTGGCGCGTATTTGGGGAACGGTGGCTTCTGCTGAAAAAAATAATTTCGGAGCACATCTTACTAAGGAAGAAGTAGTAAAACAGGCAATCGTATACGCTACAGAATCAAAGAGACTCCTGCCCTGGATGCTGCTCAATGACGATGGTATTGAAAGTGCAGCATTAACGGCGGTAAGGTTTAATAAAACGGCTGTTACTTCTTTGCTCGCTCAGGAAACGTTGTGGATAGGTAACGGACAAGGCGCTTACGATATTTTAACTAATACTTTTACCAGTAATACAGCAGATAGTTTATCTGCTTTTGGGCTGGCGATTGGAGAAGACCGGCGTACAGAAATTCCTCAGGCTCCTTTAAGTGCTTCTGTTCTGAGCATGCCCCTGGCAACATTCAATGCTATTTATCCGGATGGAGATGCACGCCGTTCTGGTATGTTTAATATTTCCGGCAATAGTGCTACGTTGATTATACCTGATGCCAGTAAAGTTGATCTGCTAAAGTTACAGGAGATTAGTTTGCTTTTTGCTGAAGCTGCCTGGCGTTCAAATCATCTTAATGAAGCAAAAGAATGGCTTATCAATGCATCAAATGGCGCCATAGAAGACTATAGTACATTAACGGATGAAACATTTGGCGATGCGCTCCTGAGAGAAAGGCAACGCCAGTTGGTAGGCACCGGGCAACGTATGTTTGATTTGATCAGATTTGATAAAGTTTCCACCTATATACCTGCATTTACAGAAGCTGATGTTGCCAAAGGCGCCGCCTATTGGCCGTTGTCAGCAAGCAGTTTAAAAGGTAATGGTTGGAGCCAGAACGAGTATTGGAAATAACTTGAGCAATGTTTAACGTGAAGGGGCAGACGATAAATTAGAGAGTCTCTTACTTTACGTTTCAATTCTCACAAAATTTTGAGACGATTAGTATACAAAAAGTTCAACCGATAAAACTAATGTAATGAAGGCATTTTTGAAAGGAGCCTCTTTCCTTGTTGCAGTATTGATGATCTCCTTAATGAGTTCTGCACAAACCGTAATGACGGGTAAAATTACCGATTCGAATGGTAAACCCGTTACTGGCACTTCGGTGGGGATTAAGGGCAAGAGTATCGGTACAACTACTGATGGATCAGGAAATTTCCGGTTGCGGTTGAACCCGGGTGATACATTGACAATTACATCCATAGGATTTGAATCGCGGCAAATAGTGTACAAAAAAGCATCTGATCTGAATATCAAACTAACTGAAGAAAATAAAACGCTGAGTGATGTAGTAGTTACAGGCTATAAAAGCCAGATAAGAACGGAAATTACGGGTGCTGTTTCCACCATCAAAATGGACAAGATCACAGAAGGACAGGCAGCGGAATCATTCGGTTCTCTTTTGCAGGGGAAAGTAGCAGGTGTAAATATACAGTTGAATTCCGGGGAACCCGGTGCTACTCCGGCCATCATTATCAGAGGTCTTGCAGCGGTTAGTCGTGGTGATGCCTCCGCCATTTCTGAGCCGTTGTATGTAATAGATGGTATCCCTATTATTTCAAGAATGAGCAGTGAATTTGCCGTAACCAGCACCAATGTACTGGCCGACCTCAACCCCAGCGATATTGAAGATGTGGTGGTACTCAAAGATGCCTCCGCTGCAGCTATTTATGGTTCCAGGGCGGCAAACGGAGTAATTCTGATCACGACTAAAAAAGGGAAAAGAGGTAAACCACAGATCAATCTTAATATACGCACCGGGGTCAATTTTGTACCACAGTTGCGCGACGTTGCCGGTGGCGTTAAAGAAAGAGAACAGGTAAAACGGCTCTATGATCTGTATGCTCCTTATGGTATATCAATGCCTGCTATGTACACAGATGTTACCAACCCGTTCTACAATAACTCATCCGACTGGCAGGGATATTTGTATAATACCTCTGTTACGCAGGACTACAACGCCTCCATTCGCGGCGCGGGCGATTTTGGGCAATACAGCATCAGCATGGGGTATATGAATAGTAAAGGCATCCTGTTCAACACTGGTTTTAAACGTTACAGTCTGATGGCCAACACCAGTTTCAATGCCTTAAAAAATAAACTGGTCATTAATAATACGCTGGCCGTTTCACGGACAGACCAGAGCAAGAAT
>JAFDXG010000147.1 GCA_018268105.1 Bacteroidota bacterium
ACTTCTTTAGGATATTTTAATCAGAAAGGAATAACCAAACCTGTGGACCTCGAAAATTTTAACAGGTTTAATATAACGCAAAACATTAGCTATAAGGTAAATAACTGGATCACGGCAAAAGCCAATAAGCTATACTTTTATCCGATTCCCACCCAGGAATTGGTATTGAATCCCCAATTAATCCAGAATGCCGGATGGCAATAAGCATGAAAATAAGGCAGAAGGGTCATTAGGGCTATTTTAAATAATCAAACGCGGAGTCGCAGCTCCGCGTTTGATTATAATAACCGACAAAAACAGAATTCATTTAAAAATCAAGTACAGCAGATTCACCACGGGAAATATGCTTGATCAATGCTTCTTCTGCCTTTCTGTAATTTTTAGCCTTCAGCGCAGCAACAATTGCCCGGTGCTCCTTGTCAGTAAGTTCGTAATCATTAAGGTTTTCCTGAGTTTCCGTTAATTTTTGATGAAAGAGTGGAATGTGGCTGGAAAAATAGGCATTGAAGAGTTTTTTATTCCCACTCATCGTTATTAATAATTCATGAAACTTCATATCAGCATCGCAGGCGCCATTAAAATATCCCTGCTTTATCATACCGGTAAAATCCTCACAAATCTTTTCTAAACTTTTAATATCGTCAGCCCTGAGCTTTTTTAATGATAAACGGATAGCTCCAAGTTCCAGCACTTCTCTGAGTTCTCTTATTTCCTGCACTTCGTCTTTTGTAAGTGCTTTTACATAAAAGCCTCCCTTTTCACCTTGTGCAACCAGGTTCTCCCCCAATAATCTGGTAAGTGCTTCACGAATAGCCACTCTGCTTACACCTACGGTTTTACTCCAGTTGTCTTCTTTTAATCTTACTCCTGGTTTTAACTGATTAACAAGTATTTTCCTTCTGATCTCGTTGTATGCTTTAGCGGCTTGTGAATCTGCCTTCATGATGCGGTAGCTTTATGGTTACAAATATAGTAAATTGACGTTTTGATTATGAACGTCCGATAACAGGTTCTTTAAATTCAAGATCCTCTTCCTTTTCAGTCTTAAGTGATTTGAAATCACATCCTTCGTTTGCCTGCAATATTTCCATTTGGTATATCTTAGGATAACCCCTTGTGTGCAAAGAAGGTAAAACTATCCTTTGTTTCATTCTTTGTTCCATCTCTTCATTTGATATACAGATATCCAGTTTTCTGTTGGGTACATCTAAGGTAATCAGGTCATTATTTTTAACAATGCTCAGCGGCCCACCGATTGCTGACTCAGGTGCAACATGTAGGATAACAGTACCAAAGCTGGTGCCGCTCATTCGTGCGTCGCTTATGCGTACCATATCGCGGATACCTTTTTTTTGCAGGCTAATGGGTATGGGTATCATACCCCATTCCGGCATGCCGGGTACACCAACCGGTCCTGCATTTCTAAGGATCAGTACAGCGTTGGGATCAAATTCCTGTGAAGGATCTTCTACCATCGAAAGCATTTCTTTGTAGTCATCAAATACTACTGCCGGCCCGGTATGCACCAGCAGTTCCGGTGAAGCTGCCGATTGCTTAATGAGTGCTCCATCAGGTGCGAGTGAACCATGGAGAATGCAAAGCGAAGGAGTTGATTTAACCGGATCAGAACAAGACCTGATAATTTTCCGGTTAACCGGCTCCTTATGTATCAAGAATTCTCCGAGTGGCAATCCTGTATATGTAATACTCAATAAATTCAAATATTCTTTTATCTCATGCATCACGGCAGGTATACCGCCTGCTGCATCAAGATCATCAATTAAATAGTTGCCGTTGGGCTGCAGGTTTACAATACAGGGAATTTCTTTTCCGGCTTTCTCAAAGCAGTGGGGATAGACAGCAATATTCAAGCGCCCTGCCATAGCGGTAAGATGTAGAACGGCATTGGTAGATCCCCCGAGTGCCATGCACAGTTTTATAGCATTCTCAAACGCATCCCGGGTAAGGATATCCCGGGGTCTGAGGTTTTCTTTTACCATACTTACAATGCGTGTACCAGCAGCTTTACTCATTGTATATCGTTCACTGCTATCCACTGCCAATGTACTTAATCCAAGAGGCATTAGGCCCAGGGCTTCCAGTATTGCATTCATGGTAGATGCAGTACCCATTGTATTGCATGCGCCAAATCCGCAACTCAGACTTCTGTTGACAGCATTCCAGTCTTCTATAGTAATATGTCCGAGCTTCAGTTCATCGGCGTATTTCCACAAATCAGTGCCGCTGCCCATACGCTGTCCCTTAAATACACCCACTTTTTTAGGCCCGGCATTTAATTGTATAAAAGGTAAGTTAGCACTTATAGCACCCATTGCAAGTCCGGGAACTGTCTTATCACAATTACCCAGTAAAATTACCCCGTCAATAGGATAAGATCGGAGGCTTTCCTCAACAACCATAGACAACAAATTTCGATATAGCATGGCAGTTGGCTTCATCAGATCTTCTCCCAAAGAAAATGTGGGAAACTCAAGAGGTATACCACCTGCTTCCCGAATGCCTTCTTTTACAAACGCTGCTATAGTGTTCAAGCTCATATTACAGCTATTGAGTTCCGACCAGGTATTAGCTATGCCTATTACCGGTTGTCCGCAATAGTTGTCCATTTCAAATCCTGCAGATCGTAATGCATCCAGGTGAAGCGCCTGAACTTCCATATTGCCCTTTAAAAACCATTCATGACTTCTCAATTGCATATTCATCACATTAAAATTTCATCAGATCAATTGTTATTATACTTTTCTCAGGGAAGGTTTAGCCATTTGTGTACTATTTCTATATTCCACTATTGTAATCAGCAAAGTACTTATTAATACTAATGTCCCGCCGACAATAGCCACAGGGGAGAGTACTTCTTTTAAAAAGATAGCAGCAATGGGAAGCGCAAAAAAAGTGATCAAAAAATTGGACAATGCCACCTGTATGGCTTCTAACTTTTTTAAAGCCGTAAAAAAAAGGATCATGGAAAGAAAATTGTGAAACACCGTTAAAAGAATAAGCCCTGTCCATGTATTCCTGGTAAAGTCCGGGATACGATGAATGATATCTCTTTCATAAAAAAGTACCAGGGGCAGAAGAATAGCTACTAAAAAAATATAAGTATAAAACAGCATCTCCATTTCAGTGAAATCATTCGCAATTTTTTTGCAGATCGTATTGTAAAAAGCACTTCCGGCAACACCCGAAAATATCAGCAGATTCCCCAGCATATAGCTCCAGCCGGTATTAATATTATGGATGTCTTTTAAAGAACAAAGTATGACTCCAACAATGGCAATACCAAAGCAGAGCCAGCGTCCCGTCGTCATCTTTTCTTTCAGGAAAATGACAGCTAATGACGCAGAAACTATTGGCAAAGTGAGGCTTATGATCCCCGCATTACTGGCTGTAGATAATTGTGTACCATAAGTCATCAGGATTTGCGCCGGAAACTGCCCGACAATCGCCAGTAATGCGAAAATGCGTAAATGCTTCCAGATTCCTTTTTTACTTCTCAAATCCTTCCATACAAACGGCAACATAAAAACAGTGGCTATAAAAACAGGGATGAAAACTGTACATAAAGCTCCTACCTGATCCTGTACCAGTTTTATACAGAGAAATTGTAATGACCACATAAAATTACAAGCCAGCAACGCAGACCAGGAGAGAAGTTTTCTATTCATGACATTACTATAATTAAAAGATACTATTAATTTTATTATTAAACTGACTGGCCGAAAGATACAGCGCACTTGTTCGTTTCATTTATTTTCTACAGGAGAGTCGCAAATCATTAGTTATTGCTTCATGAACCTGTAAAAAGTTTATAACACCGGGTCTGTAACTTCAAAAATATGATTAATCATATTTGTAGTCAAAAATTATTATTTTTGTAAACAAATTATATATTTGTAAAAATGGTCATGAAAGATTCTTCAAATTTGAGATTCAGCGGCAGGCATGTTTTTATTACCGGTGGCGCCAGGGGAATTGGGAGAGAAATAGCAAAACAGTTTGCAGAAGAAGGTGCTAACCTCTCAATAATAGACACAAATAAAGCCGATCTGGATACCACTTTAACTTTATTAAATGAAAAAACTCCCGGTTCTCATTTTATATACCAAGGAGACATAACACAAAGGGAAAAAGTAAACGTAATAGTAGATGCCGCAGAAGCAATAGCCCCTATAGATGTACTGATCAATAATGCCGGCATAGCTTTTGAGACGCCTTTTTTGGAAATAAGTACTGAGGAGTGGGAAAAAGTACTAAATGTAAATCTTACCGGATTTTTCCATGTTTCTCAGTTGGTGTGCCGGTACATGGTAAAACGAAAAAGAGGCATTGTCATTAATATGTCCAGCAAAAACGGACTCGACGGAGAAGCAGGCTATGCCCATTACAATGCATCAAAAGCAGGCATTATTATGCTTACAAAAACTATGGCGCTGGAGTTTGCACATGTGGGTATAAGGGTGAATGCTGTTTGTCCGGGTTATATCGAAACCCCGTTATCCAAAGAAATAGACAGTCCGGAATTTACCAGGGATTTTGTAAACCGGTATATTCCCATGAACAGGCCGGGTGCTGTAGAAGATATAGCTCCTGTTTTTCTTTTTCTGGCGGACAGTAATAGTAGTTTTATCACAGGTCAGATTATTATAGCAGATGGAGGTCAATTGTCGGGTCAAAAGCCCGGGAAATACTTTATTTAAATAAAATACGATGAACAACAATCAGACAGTAGCGAGTTTTGAAATCATCAATGAAGAAGCAGTTCACTATATAGCCGGAGGTGTGGTTTCTTTAAACAGGAAAGTTGACCCCTCAATTGTATTTAAAAGAGCAAAAGGCAGTAAGCTTTACGATGTAAACAACAAAGAGTATATTGATTACCATGCGGCATTTGCACCCTATCTTTTAGGGCATAATTATGATGAGGTTAATGATGCAGTGATAAAAATTATTAAAGAAAACCGATCCCTGTATGGTTCTGGTACAAATGAACTGGAAATCAGCCTGGCAAAGGAATTATGTTCAATTATACCTTCCTGCGAACTGGTACAGCTTACCAACACAGGCAGTGAAGCTACGGCACATGCTATCAGGCTGAGCAGAGCTTTTACAGGAAGAGAAGATATTGTATTAATGATGGGTGGGTATAATGGCTGGCATAATGATGTTTCACGTGCGGTAATGCCTTCATTGAATGTGGTAGGATCAAGGGTGTCACCAGGTGAATATCCTTTTATCCCCTCCTCTGCCGGAATACCGGAAGGTGTAAAGGCTAAGGTTCACTGTATCAATTTCAATGATATTGCCTCCCTTAAATATGTTTTACAAAAATATCCGGTAGCATGCGTAATGACAGAACCTGTGCTGCAGAATGTGGGTATAGTATTACCCAGGAAGGGATACCTGCAGGAAATGCTGGAGTTATGTGAACAGTACGGATCCGTTTGTATATTCGATGAAGTAAAAACAGGCTTCAGAAGTTCACTGGCGGGTTACCAGGGAGTAAGTGGCGTTACCCCGCATTTATCTGTTTTTGGAAAGGCAATTTCTAACGGATACCCCATTGGTGTGATTGGAGGAAGAAGGGATATAATGTCATTGTTCGATGATGTGGATGTAAACAAAAGGGTCTTA
>JAFDXG010000148.1 GCA_018268105.1 Bacteroidota bacterium
AGTGCAAGAGATTTTTATGGAGGAAAAGGGTTGATTGAGTTGTGCTACATCGTGTAGTGTAGGTGGCACAAGCGAGACGCTTGCGCCTGCTACCTGAGTATTTGCAACCTTGCGCCTGATTGAGGGTATTTTGTTTTTATAACTGGCGTCTCTTCATTAAAGAGCATAGTATAATTATATCACTTTAAAATCAATTCATCCCATTCTTTGATAAATACCGCTGCCCAGCATTAGTATACCCTTATCCATATCTTCTTTCAGGTTAGCGAGTTTAGTTTTTGCAGATGCGCCCATCAATACCGATAAATTCAGCGTAGAGGAAGGAGACTGCTCCATTTTAATAAAACTGTTTTCTAAAAAACTAATGCCGGCTCTGGTCTGGTCGGTAGAAGAGATCAATGAAAAGCCTAAACTGGTGAGTATCGTATGCATTTCCCGGGAAGGGAACAGGTAACTTATTGACGGATCATCAGCCCAGGGCATAGGGTAAGTCACCTCTTCGTCTGTCTCCCTGAAAATATCATAATAGAGAAAATAACCTCCGGGTTGTATGACACGGTGTATCTCCGTATACAGCTTTTGCTTATCTGCAATATTCATCTGCACATGCTGTGTCCATACCGCATCGAAGGCATTGTCTTCAAAAGGCAGGCTGGTGGCATCCCCTTGTAAGAAAGTGATTTGTTGGTCGAGCCTTACCAGTAGGGAAAGCGCTTTGGCTGTCCTTATAAATTCATGGTTCAGATCAATCCCGGTGACATTGCAGTTAAACGCTTCTGCCAGCATTCTGCAGGGGCCGCCAATACCACAGCCCACATCCAGCACCTTTAAACCACGCAGGTCAACCATAGCTGCAAGCTCCTTTGATACCGCCGCGCCACGGACATGAAATTCATCTGCCCCGGCTATATCGCCTCTTGTTATATGATCTAAGGTATATCCCTGTTGCCGGAGGATACTGATAATAGCCTCATACAATCCATCCCGGTGATAGTGCGTCTGAACGGGAGAAGCAGGATTTTTCATTGATGAAAAAATTGAATGCCTGTAAATTTACATATTTCTTATGCATTGGCAACGGGTGCTATACCATATAGGGATCCGACCCTTTTCCGGCTTTTTATACTGATGATACATTGTTCATAAGGTTCGGAACCACTGTTGTCCGGTAAAAATCAATGTGCTCCAATTACGCCTTAATATGCATACGCCTGTTAAGATTATTTGACAGATATTAATGAGCAGGGGGGCTTGTTTTAAACAGGAGGAGATTAAAGTCGCGTGGTTTATAATTATTAATCATTTTTAAAAGCGCTTTTTCGGGTGCTTTTAAAAATGCCTTTAAATTAATGTAGGTCATAAGATGCAACCTGGTCATCGCACATAAATTGGGAAATGACCACTTTTGCGCCATTTTTTTTTATCAGGTTAATGATAAAGTCAGCAATCAAAGCACACCATATTTGTATCCCGCACTGGAAGATAATACCTGTATTTCATACCAGCTTTTTTTCACATTAAAATATCGGAATCCATCGCGACTGAAACTTAGATTGAAAAAGCATATATTTATATCAGGTAACGTCAACACATAGTTTCCTTTATTTAAACCAATTGTATATGCCTGCACCAAAAAAAACTGATAATAAAGCGCCCGCTAATACAAAAACGAAAGCCCCGAAAGAAAGCAAGGCATCCGCGAATCCGACTACTCTTTCTGCAAAAAAATCCGGGAAACGATATGAGGATATCCATTTTGTAGACAGTACAAAACCAGTATGGAATTATTCATTTTTTACAGATGAAGATATCAGCAACTTTCAGCAGGGAACCCATTATCACTTATATGATCTGTTCGGTTCGCGGCCGGCAAACGTATTGGATACGGATGGATACTATTTTGCGGTGTGGGCGCCTAATGCCACCCTGGTTGCGGTAAAAGGCAACTTTAACGACTGGGACAATGAATCACACCCATTACATGTACGACTTGATAATTCGGGTATTTGGGAAGGCTTCATCCCCAATATGAAAAAAGGCGAAGTATATAAATATAATATCAGGGGATTTAAAGGTAGCCGTCAGGATAAAGGAGATCCATTTGCCTGGTTTTGGGAACAGCGCCCCAAAACTGCTTCTATTACCTGGGAACTTGGTAAGGAATGGAATGATGAAGAATGGATGAGCAACCGCAAAAAACATAATGCCCTGGATGCACCCTGGAGTGTGTATGAAGTACATCTTGCAAGCTGGATGCGGCCCGATAAAAATGATGAGGAACGCTATAATACTTATGATCAGATATCAGACCGGCTGGTTCCCTATATTAAGGAAATGGGGTTCACCCATGTGGAGCTTATGCCCGTAATGGAGCATCCCTTCGACGGATCATGGGGATACCAGGGCGCAGGTTATTTTGCACCTACTTCCCGGTTTGGCGACCCGCAAAGTTTTATGCACATGGTTGAAAGACTGCACCAGGAGGGTATAGGTGTAATACTGGATTGGGTACCCTCTCATTTTCCTTACGATGCCCATGGGTTGTTTATGTTTGACGGTACGCATACCTACGAATATGCAGATATGCGCAAAGGTTTTCACCCCGACTGGAACAGTTATATATTTAATTATAAAAGAGGGGAAGTAAAATCGTTTCTTATCAGTAGTGCAAGATATTGGTTTGATAAATATCATATTGATGGTATACGGGTAGATGCTGTTAGTTCTATGCTGAAACTGAACTATTCCCGTACCAGCGGACAATGGGAACCCAATGAATATGGCGGAGATGGTAATATTGAAGCGATTGCTTTTATTAAAGACCTGAACGAAACCATATACCGCGATTTTCCCGATGTGCAAACTATAGCCGAAGAAGCTACAGACTGGCCGGGTATAAGCAAACCTACTTTTGCCGGAGGGCTTGGATTTGGTATGAAATGGATGATGGGATGGATGCATGATACGCTTGATTTTTTTAAACTCGATCCAGTATTCAGGAAATACCACCAGGATAAATTTTCATTTAGCATGATGTATTTCTATGATGAAAATTTCATGCTCCCGCTGAGCCACGATGAAGTGGTACATGGGAAAAGCCCGATGTTATATAAAATGCCCGGTGATGACTGGCAGAAATTTGCGAACCTGCGACTGATGTATACCTATATGTTCACTCACCCGGGAGGTAAATTGTTATTTATGGGTGACGAATTTGGGCAAACAAGCGAGTGGAATTATAAATCTGAATTAGACTGGCATTTGTTACAGTACGACAGCCATAAGCTGTTAAAAGCTTGTGTGGCTGACCTGAACAGGTTATTGCGCAGTGAACCTGCTTTGTATGAAAATCAGTTTAACATTTATGGATTTGAATGGGTAGACCTCAATCACAGGGATCAAAGTGTAATAGTATATCGCAGAAAAGGAAAAAAACCTGAAGATGATATTCTTGTAATATTAAATCTAACCCCTGTTGTACACCATGACTGGAAGATATATGCTACCGGCAAGGGAAGCTGGAAAGAAATATTTAACAGTGATGAAAAGAAGTATTGGGGAACCGGCGATGTATTGAATCCCGCCATTAAAACAGAACTGGTAGATAAAAAAGATAGAATGTTTGAGATAACCGTTCACCTGCCGCCGCTGGGTGGGATAGTGCTGAAATGATTATCTGTTTATCTTATAAATCTGCCTGTTGGGCAAAAAGGGCAGGATTTTTGAAATAAAAAATTCTCAGCTTCCGTTGGTGGTATAATGCTGAAATATCCCTCCTTCAAAAATCGTAATATGAAGCCTGTAATTTTTTTAATATTATATGTAGTTGCCGGATTGACTGGCACAGCACAAAACAGCACTGATAGTGCAGAAAAATATAATGCAAAAGCTGCAGTTGAAGTGCAACAAGGAAGAAATACGGTTGCATATAAATATTTTCAGAAAGCTGTAAACTTTGATAGTCTTAATGAAAAGGCCTGGAGGGGGCTGGCAAATACCGCCATGGATTTACGTCAATATGCTAAAGCCAGGCAAAGCTATCAAAAGGTATATGAGATATACTCAAAGGATACCGCTGCAATTCATCATCTGGCTGTGTTGAATTTCAATTTCCGGCAATGGGAGAGTGCTATTTTTTTTGCTAAGCTGATGCTGGAACAAAAGATCAGCGGTAATTCAAATTATATTATTGGTAAAAGTTTTTACGAACAGGAAAATTATGGGCAGGCATTCAAATATCTTGATGCGGCAATGTTGGAAGAACCTGATAATGCACAGATACCCTATATCATGGCACTTGCTTATGTGGATATGAGTAACTATAAAAAAGCAGTCCCTTATTTTTTAAAGGCTTTGCAAACAGATTCTTCCAATGCCAGGTGGACTTATGAGCTGGCAATGACCTATGCCGCCATCCCCGATGACAAAACTGCGGTGGTTTATTATGAGCTTGCTGCAGCAAGAGGATATAAAACCGACAATGACTTTTATGAAAACTTGTCCTTATCCTGTATTCTTTCGGGACAGGCCGAAAAGGGTATTATACTGATGCAAAAAGTATTGCAGAAAAAACCTCAGGACATTACGCTCCTTTACAATATTGCCGAAACCTATTATAAGATCAATCAGTACAAAGAAGCTATTGACTACTGGAATAAAGTACTCCGGCAGGACGAGAAACATTCAAGAGCACTTTATATGAGCGGAGTGGCTTACCAGAAAAAAGGCGAAACCTCAAAAGGTAAAAAGCTTTGTGAGCAGGCAATAGCAATGGATCCTTCTCTGTCAACATATCGCAGGCAAAAAATGGATATCGGACTTTGAGACATTACCAGTTCTGGTTTAATAGGAAAGATTTTTAATCCATAAGATTACAGGCAAATCCCCGGTCTGTTCTTAAAAATTCCTTTTTGTATGCATTTTCGTACAGGCAGGGTTACTTATTTTTGCGTAAACTTCCTGTATGGCTGTACCTACTCCAATTTCTTTTGATAATACTGAAAATGCATTTGAATACAAAGATGATAAAGAACTGCGGAAAGCAAAATTTCTTTTTTCATCTATGGGATATGCACTTCTTGTACGACTGGGCACAACACTTACTCCCTGGGCTATAAAATCTGGACTGCCTGTTAAAGGTATTATACGCGATACCATATTTGAGCAATTTGTAGGCGGTGAGACACTGGAAGAAACCGCTGCTGTTGCAAAAAGACTTGGAGAGTACAATGTAAAAGTAATTCTTGACTACGGTGTAGAAGGCGGCGATAATGACGAAAAAGCATTTGATCATGCAATGGAGGAATTTATCAGGGTGATTGATTATGCATCTACACAGCCCAATATTCCTTTTATGAGTGTAAAGGTCACCGGATTCGCAAGGTCAGGATTATTAGAGAAGCTCGATTCTTCAGTAGCAGACAGCCAGGGATCTTTGATGAAAAGATATGCGCGTGCTGTTGAGTCCTTAAATGAAGAGGAGAAAAAAGAGTGGGAGAGAGTGCAGCAGCGTATGGAAAAAATATGTGCCGGTGCAGCAGAAAAGCATATTGGTGTGCTGGTAGATGCAGAAGAAACCTGGATACAGGATCCCGTTGATGTGCTGACCATATTGATGATGGAAAAATTCAATAAAACCAGGCCGGTTGTTTATAATACCCTTCAGTTGTACCGGTCTGACCGCCTGACATTTCTTAAAGATTCACTGGAGGCAGCAGTTTTAAAAAACTTTATTCTCGGGGCAAAACTTGTACGTGGTGCATATATGGAGAAGGAAAGAAAAAGAGCAGTGGATATGAAATATCCCTCACCCATACAAACTGATAAAGAAAGTACCGATAAAGACTTTAATGAAGGCATCACATTTTGCATTAATCACCTCGACAGAACAGCATTAATCGTTGCATCTCACAACGAATACAGTAACCTGCTGGCTACCCAATTATTACAACAAAAAGGATTACCCCCGGATCATCCTCACATTCATTTTTCTCAACTTTACGGCATGAGTGATAATATTACTTTTAATCTCGCCAAGGCGGGATGTTCCGTAAGTAAATATCTGCCTTTTGGACCAATTAAAGATGTTATACCTTACCTTATGCGTCGTGCCCAGGAAAACAGTTCTGTTTCGGGACAAACAGGCAGAGAACTTGCATTGATCAATAAAGAATTAGAACGCCGGAAAAAGAAGAGGTGAGGAGGTGAGGGTAGGGTAGGCTGTGAGCTGTCAAGTATCAGCTATGAGCCTGGAGCAATCTCAAAGCTAAACTAAATATATTTTCAGAAATATTTGAAAGTTTAAAATTAATTGTTAGCTTTGAATATGAACCTGGAAGAAGCAAAGCAGCAGTTTATTTCAAGCTGGGGGGCGTTTGGAACAAATTGGGGAATCAATCGCACTATGGCCCAGATTCATGCGTTATTATTAATAAGTCCTGATCCTCAATCTCAGGATGATATGATGGAGGCTTTAAATATTAGCCGGGGAAATGCCAATATGAACATCAGAGATCTGATAGGCTGGGGGTTAGCCGAACGGGTAATTATCCCCGGAGAACGAAAGGAATATTTCACTGCCGAAAAAGATATTTGGAAAGTAGCAAAGCAGATTGTAAAAGAAAGAAAAAAACGGGAATTGGAACCCATGCTTCAGTTAATGGATAAGCTGGAGCAAACCGAGGGTGACAAGCGTGATAAAGAAATGAAAGCCTTTATAGAAGTTATCACTGGTATTAAGAAGCTGGGAATACAGGCTGACAAAACTCTTGAAACCCTTGTCAAAGCAGAAGAAAATTGGTTTATTAATAATGTTATAAAAATATTCAGGTAGCCATATTCCCCTTATACCTGGTAAAAGCCGGATTTTCCGGCTTTTCTTAAAAAATGAAATTTCAAAAATATCTGAAAGTACAGAAAATATGAAAAATAATAAAATTATAATTGCTGGTGGCAGCGGTTTTATAGGAGAAGCCCTGACTAATTATTTTGGAAAAGATAATAGCATTGTTATACTCACAAGGGCATCAAGTAATGCTATGAACAATCGGAATCATTATCAGACATTGCTCCAAAAAAATATTCAGCATGTACGGTATGTCAAGTGGGATGGAAAAACTAAAGGTGAGTGGATGAAAGAAATTGAAAATGCTGATGTAATTATTAATCTTGCCGGTAAAACTGTTAACTGCCGGTATAATGATAAAAACAAAAAGGAAATTTTCAGTAGTCGTATTGATCCTGTTAAAGCTATAGGTGAAGCCGTGCGACAATGCAAAAAACCGCCATCACTTTGGATTAATGCTTCTTCGGCAACTATATATCGTCATGCTACAGATTGCCCGCAGGATGAATATAACGGTGAATACCATGATGATTTTTCAGTGCAGGTATGCAAAAAATGGGAGGAAACATTTTTTGCAGAAAAAACAACTGCAACAAGGAAAGTAGCATTGAGAATGGCAATTACGCTGGGCGAAGGAGGTGTGCTTATCCCATATTTTAATTTGCTCAAGTTTGGGTTGGGTGGCAGACAGGGAAATGGGAGACAAATGTATAGCTGGGTACATATAACAGATACCTGCAGAATGATTGAATGGATTGAAAGCCATCCCGGAATAACCGGTATTTATAACTGTTGTTCACCTCACCCTGTATCGAATAAAGTTTTTATGTCAACTATACGTAAGGCAACCGGTCATAAGATTGGACTTCCGGCGCCTGCATGGTTACTGAAACTTGGGGCACCATTGATAGGTACTGAAACCGAATTAGTGATGAAAAGCCGATGGGTATTGCCTGCAAAGATTTCTAAAACGGGTTTCAGGTTCAGCTTCTCCGACCTTGATACCGCATTGAATGATATTATAAAAAAAGTACCACGAAAACAATATCATTTGTTTGAATGATATCATGCATCTTCAAAATAATAAAATTATAATTAAACCATAGGTCTTGGCGTGAGTCTTTATCCCTATACTATAATAGTTCCCCATTCCGTTAATATTTCTGAAACAAAACCAGGCTTTATGGTATTTAAAATTCTTTATAGTTCATTATTATTTGGATTACTAATTATTTCACAGGGATGCAAAAAAGATAACTCTGCCAATGATAGTGATCCTAAGGAATTTCGGTTTACAGATAACATAAAGGTTGATGGTTTGGAGAGGACCTACCTGCTCAACCTTCCCCCTAATTATTATTCGGGAGAAAATTTTTCTTTAGTTATTGCCTTGCATGGCGGTGGTGGCAGCGCTACACAGTTTGAATCTACCTGTTTTCTTACTCAAAAAGCTGATAAAGCCGGATTTATAGTAGTATATCCTAATGGGGTAAAGAGTGATGGTCCACTCAAACTTCAAACCTGGAATGCCGGTACCTGCTGTGATTTTGCAGCAGCTAATAATATTGACGATGTGAATTTTATCAGGCAGCTTATTAATACACTATTGGCAAAATATAAAATCAATCCTAAAAAAGTATATGCTACCGGGCATTCCAACGGGGGTATGATGAGTTACAGGCTAGCCTGTGAACTTTCAGACAAAATCGCTGCTATTGCGGTAAATTCCTGCACCCTGGTGACTACACAGCCCTGCAATCCGGGTCATCCTATGCCGGTATTGCACATGCATTCGGTAAATGATTTACATGTTCCTTATCTCGGAGGGCAGGGTGGAGGTACCGGTACTTATGACCTGTACCTGCCTCCTGTTGATTCGGTGTTGAATGTTTTTGCATCTTTTGATAAATGTACCAATAACGCACAGGTAATAACAGATAACGATAAATATACCCTGACTAAATGGAGCGATTGTGACAATAATGCCGGTATTCAATTTTATCTCACAAAAGACGGTGGACATGCCTGGCCCGGTGGGTTACCGGGTAGTTCCATGGGTGATACTCCTTCTACTGCAATTAACGCCAATGATCTTCTTTGGGATTTCTTTCAGCAATTCCAGTTGCCCTGAGTAAAGATTTTTGAAAATAATAACTCAAACAATTTTGGGTTGGGAATAAAAAAACTACACAGCAATAGGTAACAATTTCCTGATACACCACATATAAAGCCGGGAGCTCATTTCTTGCTGAATACTCAATGTGTTCCCTCTTTAGTACAGTATCTACCCTGGAAAGGTTTATTGTTTGTGTAATTTTCAAAAATTTGAGTTATGGAATTTAAAAATCTCAACAGTTTAGCCATTAATATCCCAAATGAATGGCAACAAAGTATTTTTAACTGGTTTTATTTTAGTAAAGTACTTAATTTCAATATGGAAGCTCAGCTAAAATCAAATTGGTGCTGGGCGGCAACGGCTAACAGTGTATCTCATTTTTATGCGGTTTTGTTAAACCCCTGGTCACAATGTAAAATTGCATCTGCCGAACAGGGACTTTCCTGCTGTAATACACCTACGCCAGCAGGATGTAACGTTCCCTGGTATCTGGATAAGGCTCTCGACCGTACATATAATTATGTGTCATTTAGCAGTGGAACGATGACATGGGATGCCGTTAAAGCTGAAATAGATAAAGGGCTGGTTGTGGGAACCCGAATAGGATGGAATAATGGGGGCGGTCATTTTATGGTTATTTATGGCGTATCGAGGATAGGGGCAACACAGTATTTTTATATTGACGATCCTATTTATGGCAAGAGCGTACTGACCGTTGACCAATTCTCGAATAATTACCAGGGAAGTGGTAGCTGGACGCATAGTTATATTACCAAAAAACATTCCTATATGAAATTTTTAGACCTGGTATTGTACGAAAAATTATTACGCCCTATACCATGGATCAGGCCATTAATCAAAATGCAATTGCCAAACCTGGAAGTTGAAAAAAAATTAGAACAACTCGAACTAAGTATGCCCCACCATGTCTTCAATGTAAATCTTAATAATATAGCTGAAGACATCAACATACCTGAAACTCCGACTGGTGTACGTGTTATTGAACTTGATAAATCAAAACCAATAGCTATTTATGATTTATCTCCAGACGAAAACAATCCGGAAGTGTTTCAGGTGAACACCAACAGCAAATACCTGGACACCATAGAAAACGCGGTAGAACAACTTAAGCGGGTTGAAACAAGGGAGGATGAGTCAAGTGAACTTCGTCTGCTGAGGTTCCCTGCATTAAACCTCGAAGCATTATGGCTGGCAGGAAAAAACAGGGAAAACGACAAATACTTTTTGGTAAGGCATTTTGAAAGCCGTGATGGCGTGCTGAGCCACAAAGAAATGAATGCCCTGGTACAAAGGCTTAAAGCTTCTGCAGAAAAACAGGATGATACCATGGGTGCATAATTCGAAAAATTAATAAGGAATATTCAAAGCAGTTCGATTATTGAACTGCTTTCTTTTTTGCAAAAAATAAATGGTTTCCCGCAAAAAATAAACGGCCCTGCATATCCCTTATTACTGTTCATATCTTGGTCAGATAATGTAAATCTCCAATCTAAAACCAGGGTAATGAAAAAACATTTTTTTGTTTCAGATTATCTGCCTGCAATCTGTATCTTACTTATCTCAGCTTTTATATTTGTTTCCTGCAGCAAAAGCAACAGTCAGATTCAAGGATATATGAAATATAAAGTGGATGGAGTAAGCGAAAATTTCGACACCTGCTATGTAACCCTGATGGGACAGTTCCCTAATTCAACTCCTCCGTTTTATTACTGCAGTATTGCCAGCGGTTGGTATGGAAATAACGGGATCATCATCACTTTTTATAATGATAATGACATTACTGCTAAACAGTACACAGAAGCATTTTTTTCAAGAACGAAATTGCCTGCTGCCATACTTGGAGGTTACAAGGATAGCAATGACAAGCTATATATTTCCTGGCAATACGGCTGGCCTAATTATCCTGTGAAATTGGATATCAAAGAAGTTAGCTCCACTTATATCAAAGGCAGTTTTTCTGGCCGTATGCGCATGGTATCAGGCACTACTGAAGTAGATATTACTGAGGGAGAATTTGTCGCACTTATAAAACGATAATACTTAACTTAAAACAATGCAGCATGAAATCGATAATCAACAACAAACTTGTATTTCTTTTAGGAATACCTGTACTCCTTTTCTTTTTGGCATGTTCCAAAAATAAAGATAACACACCCGGTGACAACAAGTATTATATTCGATTTAAGGTTGATGGGAAAGAAAAACTCTTTACCGGAAATGCCGGTGGCGGACCAAAGCAACAGGTTGCCAGCAATGGAAGATTTATATTGAGCTTTACCGCCGCTGCTTCAGCCAACGGTATTAATAATGAAATGCTTTTACTTACGGTTACAAATACCACCCCAGTCAATTCTGCAGGATCCTATCGTAATAATCCGAGTTCCATATTTTTTAATGCTCAAATTATTTATAATGATGAGAAGGCAAAATCATGGACAAGCGTATGGATGAATTTAAATAATAACCTGGTAGATACCCATATAGAAATTTCCGAGATAGATAGTGAATATGCAAAAGGTACATTCTCATCCACTTTGTATGATGCTGATAATTTGACAAAATCGCGTAAGATTTCTGATGGTGAGTTTTTTGTGAAGCTCTATTGATTAAATGGTTGCTGAAGTAGTTTGTAATGTATAAAAGTAATTTTACCACGAATGCATAAATATTTCAATGAGATCCCTAAATATTTGTAAGAGAATTGTGTGTTTTTTTATATCAGGATTTAATTCTGCAAAATCACCGCTGCAGGGGTTGGGTAAAATTATTTCAGATTGTGTACTGTTTTCAGATTAAATACAATTGCACAAATATAATGTACAAACCTGCCTAAGGAGAAATCGCAGCATAGTATATATCTATGCGCAATAAAATATCAGGCCTTATTTATTAGCGCCTAAAGACCGGGAAGTAATTGGTGGCTTGCTTTTTTTCGCATAACGAATTCTTGTTATAAAAAAAATCCTTTATTACATGGAATGCCGGATTCCTTAGCTTCAAATGTGCTGAACCCCTAAATCAATAATATCTCTCTTTACTGCACACATATTCTACGGGAAATTAAAACCTTGCTATTTTTCTGCCATAGTATTTCTGTGTAAATTAGTATGATATCAATTTAAGGTTATATGAACAGGAAATCATTTATTAAATCTATTGGGCTTGCCGCCGTATCAATGAGTGCCGGTAATGTAATGTCATTTCCAGTACCGGATCCTCCCCAAAATGTACTACCCCGTTGGAAGGGATTTAATCTTCTGGATTTTTTTATGCCTGACCCTGTTGTAAACAATAATGTTTCTACCGAAGAACATTTTAAATGGATGCGCGACTGGGGATTTGATTTTATTCGTATACCCATAGCATATCCATCATATCTTGATATAAACAGAACAAAAAATATTTCACCAGATGATGTTTACAGGATAAATAATAAAATGGTGGATAAGATAGATGGGCTGGTAATGCTGGCACATAAATATAATATGCATGTAAGTCTCAATCTGCACCGGGCGCCGGGTTATTGCATCAATGCTGGCTTTCATGAACCATTCAATTTATGGAAAGACCAGGCTGCACAGGATGCTTTTTATTTTCACTGGAATATGTGGGCAAAAAGATATAAAAATATCTCAGCCCAAAAAATCAGCTTCGACCTGGTAAATGAACCGGCAATGCGGGAGGATATGAATGATCAGCATTCAAATTCAGGACCTGTGCCCGGTGATGTTTATCGTAAAATTGCAAAAAATGCGGCTGAAGCTATCCGAAGGGAAAACCCTGATGCGCTAGTGATAGCAGATGGTAACAGGGTGGGAACTGTGCCCATCCCCGAAATTGCCGATCTCAATATCGGACAAAGCTGCCGGGGATATTATCCGGGGGCGATCTCTCATTATAAAGCGCCATGGGCTAATAAAGATGTAGAGCATTTGCCCGAGCCCAAATGGCCGGGACAGGTGGGCGACAAGTACCTGAGCAAATCCATGCTCGACACCTTTTATGAGCCTTGGAAGGATATAATGCAAAAGGGGGTAGGTGTTCATTGCGGAGAATGTGGTTGCTGGAATAAAACTCCGCATGCTGTTTTTATTGCCTGGTTTACTGATGTACTGGATATTCTAAGATCTTTAGGGATTGGCTTTGCCGTATGGAATTTTATCGGCGATTTTGGGGTGTTGGATTCTCAAAGGTCTGATGTTGACTATACAAACTGGTATGGTCATAAACTGGATAAGAAATTCCTTGACCTGATGCGCCGCCAGTAATTAAAAAGCATTTGCCAGTATATTAATATGGTAACATTTTTCCCCTGAATGAGATATTAAGTAATAATTGAACAAGTTTTTTAACAAAATCTCATGGGAGACCGTGTTAATATAAGAATACCATTTGTAGAAGTGCTTGGTATGCAATATGGAGATGTTTTTTCCTCAGGAGGCAGAATGCTTGTTTCATCTGAGAAAGACATACTTATCCCCATCTTCGGTGCTTCTGTTTCTTATGAAAAAGTAAGGATTGTTACTTCCTCGGTTATAGCCGCACCCACCACACTGGGCAATTATATCCGCATCCCGCCAGGGTATAGCATCAGCAATGCCACCCTTGTACACGAGATGACACATATCTGGCAGTATCAGACCAGGGGCAATAGTTATATTTCAGATTCTTTAGTACATCAAACGGCGGCTATTATTTCGGGTGGTGACCGTAATGCTGCCTATAACTATACCATTGTACCCGGTCAGGCTTTTAGTAAATACACTGCAGAACAGCAGGCGATGATTGTGGAAGATTTTTACAGCAAATCCTCATTAAGAAACAATATTGATTATAAAAGATTGATAGAAGAAGTGAAGTCAGCCAGACCGGTAATGACAGATATGGATCGTTATATGGAATCTTTATACGGAAATGGGAACAGGAGCCCCCGGTATTTTGACCCCAATTTCAATGGCGTAAATAATACCGGTGTTGCGCCTTTATTCAGGATTGAATTTTAATTTTAAACCTGTCAGTATGCAGCAACAATACATCTCCTTACCACTTGATTTTGGATCTATTATGCGCAGGGAAGAGCATCCGAGGGTTTCGTTGCAACAATCGGTAATTCAGCATCTTCACCTGCTGCTTACCACAGCATTTGGAGAGTACCCCGGAGATGAAGATTTTGGCTGCAGCATCTGGGATTACGATTTTGACAATGTTACCAGTGTACACAAGCTCAAAGAGATTATCAGGCAGTCTCTGCTTAAATCAATTCAGGAAAAAGAAAAAAGACTCTCGCATATCAGGGTAGAATTGATGATTATACAGGAAGAACAGCCTGGTATGCATACCATTAAAAAAAGAGTTTCAATAACTATTACGGGTATTTTGAGCGAGACCAATGATCCATTCAGTTTTAAAGACAGCTTTTTTGTGGGTCCTTTATCTTATTAGCACATTTACCCGGTAACAAGTTAGTCATACCCGGATATAATATCACCGGGTTGATGAGATCAAAATATTTTGCGGATTTCTTTGTGAAAAATGAGATGATAAATGTGAGCATTTTGCATTTATCTTCTGTCGTTTTATGATTAATAAGAAACTATCTGCTATCCCTGCCCTTAACCAATATATTGTATGCAGGAATCAAGAGAACATATCAAAGCGAGAATGCTCAAAACTGCTTCCCGAAGCTGGGGATACGCCGAAACAGAACCGGAAAGCAGTTTTGATCCGCTGATTTCCATGCTTTTTACCTCCTGTGCTATTGAATTTGAAAAGCTTTCAGGGGAAATTCAGGGGTCACGTGCCCGTATTTTGGAGCGGCTGGTGCAATTGCTTTCTCCAGATGCATTTACCGGAGCCCTTCCTGCTCATGCCATTGCATGTACCACACCAGTTGAAAAAACATTAGAACTCAGTGAAGATGAACAGTATTATATTACCCGTAAACTCCCATCCGGATCTGATTTGGATGAAGATATTGCCAAAGATGTTTTCTTTTCTCCTACAGCACCCTTTAAACTCAACCGGGCTTCTGTTCGTTTTATGGCAACCGGTAATAATTTGTTCAGGATCAATAACAATATCTCAAAAGAAATAATTGGCCAGGCTGAACCCGGTAAAAGCCTCCCGGACTGTAGTCTCTGGATTGCTATTGATGAGCCTGGTACCGGTTTAAAAGACACCCTTTTTTATTTCGATCTGCGCAATGAAGCCCTGAAACAATTGTTTTATCACCAATTACCAAAAGCAACCTGGTATTGGAATGAGACTCCCATGGATCATACCCCGGGATACGGCAGGCAGCAAATCAGCGGGGAGCAACTCGATATTAAAAACATTCTGGCAAGGGAAGATGATGTAATTGCTAAAATAAAAAAACAGGTAAATGCACTTTACAAAACCTATTTCATTACACTGAATGATAGCAGCAACCTTACTGCCTCTGAAGATAATGGATTGCTGTGGAGTATGATCAATGAAGCATTTTCCGGAAAAGCCATACAGTCCCTGTTACAAATGCAACCTCTTCGCTGGATATGTATTGATTTCCCTCAAACCATCCCTAACTCGGTACTGCAGGATGTGATTTGTGTAATGAACAGTTTTCCAGTCTTTAACAGAAGGTTACATACTCTTGCTTACCGTTTGCAGGATATTGTAAATATCATTCCCCTTCAAACCGAAGATATTTTCCTTGACCTCGATAATGTGACGAATGATGAAGGAAAGATGCTGAATACCCGTATTGCCGAAAATGATAACGATAACACATTTGGTATTTTGCTCCGCAATGGTAGTGTGGGCAGATTTGATGAAAGAGATGCGGTTTCAATCATAGACTATGTAGTGCAATTATTAAGAGACGAGAGTGTGGCATTCTCCCCGCTTGGTAACGATTTCATGAATAAGGAAATAAAACAGGTACAGCAGATTGTAAACAAACTGGAACAACGCATTTTTTCCGTTAATAAAAAGAAAGAAACTGTGCCCTATCTTATGGTGCGCAACAGTGACAAATCACCCTGGCAGAATATTTTTTTAAAATACTGGAGTACCTGTGGTAAGGAAGCAAATCAGATTAAAGCCGGCAATAAACTGCGGTTATACAAAGGCACTAATATTCAGAACAATGAAGCCATCCTGGTAACCACTACCCAGGGTGGGAGAGATAAACTTGGTACTACCCAAAGTATACTTGCATATAAAAGCGCCGTGTTGTCTAAAGATCGGTTGATTACGACAGAAGATATCAGAGCGTTCTGTCATTATCAACTGGGAGAATGCGTAAATAGTATAGATGTAGAAAAGGGAGTAATGATTCATCCCGATCAGCGAAAGGGATTTGTAAAAACGCTGGATGTCAGGATAAAACTTGTCAAAAAGAACTATGATATTATGCAGGAAAACGGAGAGATCAGCTTCTGGATGGAAAATCTGAAAATTATGCTTGAAGAAAAATCGGTAACAATACTTCCTTACCGGGTTTTTATAGAGCAGGCGGCATAAAATAAGTATGATGAAACAGTATGAACTTATTGAAAAATTGCAACAGGAAATCAGGCAGTCAGCTTTTGATATAAAAGCAGAACCTCAGGTTCTGCAGGCAATGGAGAAAGGATTGCTGCCCGATAGTATTATGGTTACTGCCGATCAGTTATTCAGGAGAGGGTATAGCAGGGATATTGTAACAACAAAGATTGATGACCGTACCAGCCATGATATACTGTTTTTATATCTTTCAAGAGGGGGGATATACGATCATCTCCCCGAGGGACTTTTCTTTATGCAACCGCATCGCAGCAGCCGTTTAATAACTGTGGCGGATATGACGTCTGATTATAAGCTTAACAAACAAAAAGAAGAGGAAATCCGTGCCTTTTTTATGCCTGTTGAGCATGAATTCTTCCTGCAGAATCTTAAAATAGAACAGGAGGAAAATGATTTATTACAAGGCTTGCAGTCGGGTATACTCAATGATTATTTCAATCAATTCTGGGATTTGCCTTCGTCTATCCCGGCTATTTTTATACCCCGGTTGATTTCATTGTTGCCTTATGCACACCATATAACAGGAAATTTTGAATTAACAAAACAGTGCTTCAAACAAGTATTGCAAGAAGATGTTAAGATAGTGCAGCATGATGCTGTTGAAACAGATACCTCTGTACGATCTCCGGCCCCGGTACTTAGTGAAGCTGCTCTCGGCATAGATATGGTAATCGGCTCAGAATTTATTGAAGGGGATCTGCGTATTGAAATCAATATTGGTCCGCTCCTGCATTCTAAACTGACTGATTATCTCGAAGGAGGAGAGCGATATTCACTGATGACAACATTAAATCAGTTTTTTCTCCCTGCAGGGTTAGAGGTTTATGTAACAGTGCATTTACCGGTTGAAAAAATGAATATGTCGCTTATAGAAGGTGAAGAACCGGTACTCGGATACAGCAGTGTTTTATAAAAATTAATATGTATTGACATAGTGATTGGTATTATCAAACTTATCTGAAATTATACACATGGAAAAAGTAATATCTGATGAAATAACAAAATACCTGATTCTGCTTGGCGGCGGGGCCGTAACTCTATATATCATTATTTCAAAACTTATTACAAAGATCAGAGGCGTCTATAAGCCTTACCGCAGGCAGACTATAATATATCTTATTGCTGCATTGCTGATTTTTGCTTTAATAAGTATTTTGGCTTACCCCCCGGTAATACAGTCGTCTTTCACTGCATTTATTGTATTCCAGGTATGTTTTCTTTTATTAGGTAGCGGACATGTGTATTATATGCAACATCATGTAAAGTGGGTGAGTAGTGAGAAGACATTTGTACCCGAACTGTTGTTTACGGTTTTGACCGGAGTATTTGGTGCTATCGGGTTTATGCTGATATATCGTTTTGTCAATGGTAATGGACTGGAATACATCATGGCGGCTTCAATACTTTTTTTTGTAGTTCCCTTTCTTTTCTACAACACTTTTTTAAAAGCCTTATCCATTCCACCGCGAATATTGAAAGAATGGTTTTACCCCTTGCAGGAAGAAGTGGCGGAACCTGATGAAAATAAATTAAAAAACCTGCTGGTGATAAGTTTTGAATTTAAAAAGAAGATCAATGATTCAGCTATCACCAACTTCAGGGCTAAGGCCCCGGTTGACATGTATTTTGGGGAGTTATTTTATTATTTTATTAATGATTACAACGATCGGCATCCAGATAATAAGGTAGAATATGTGAATACTTCCGGTGAACCCAACGGATGGATATTTTATAAAAAGCCACGATGGCATACTATAAGTACAAATTATATTGACGCAGAAAAAACAATATTTAATAATCACATTAAGGAAAATGATGTAATCATTTGCTCACGTTCCCTGATATAAAATTAAAATATGCAGGACACTCATTTTTTGCCGGTAAACTGGGTTGATGGAATGAAGATCAACAAAACGCATTTTATTGCCCAGGATAATGCGGTTACTTATCAGTTGGCCCAGCATACCGGTTGCCTGGTAGATCAGCTTAATTATGGAATATTGCCACCGGTTGGTGATAAAAGTGATGGAGTGAAATTATTTATTTCAACAGACAATCAGAAGAGGATCCAGGTACGCATTCAGCAATGCCGTGCTATAACGGCTGGGGGATTTTATATAGAATTTAATGAAGATACTGCTATCAATGGAAATAATCTCATTTCTCCCGTGGTAAGTGAACCGGTGACCTTAAGAGATTTGAAATCTAAAGCTACACAGTTTTATATTGTTCTTACTATCAATCCCTATAAACGATTGCCTTTTGGTTTGGCTGCTGAAGGAGAAACTCCTCCACGTTTACCCTTTACTGTTCCTTCATTGCAGTTGGATATAATACCAGTAGCGGATGTAGCGAGAAATGTATTAGGCCCCAATCAATTGCCGGTAGGAAAAATGACAGTTGAAGCGCAACATGTTTCTCTTGAAGAAGAATATATTCCCCCATGCACATCAGTAGGCAGCCATCCTGAACTTCTTGAAATACAGGCAGGGCTGGAACAATTTTACAGTAAAATGGAATTGTACGCCTTGCAGATCACGCAAAAAATCATTCAAAAAAAGCAGAATAATGAAATGTCTGGAATAGTGCAGAAGATATGCGACAATATTTCTTTGTTTACCGCATCTCAGTTGGCAGAACTGAAATCCGTTGGTGTAATACAACGCCCGGTGTATACCGTAAGCAGAGTAGCTGCCCTGGCAAGAGTAATTAAAAATACTCTGGACTGTTTTCTGGGCAGCGGTAAAGAAGAACTGGTCAATTATTTTAATGAATGGTGCAATATAGGTCAGGGTGAACTGGAAACTACGATTGGCGACCTTTCTACGCTTCAGTATGACCATCTGGATATTAATGATTCTATAACCAGGGTGGCACAGTTTACCAAAACCATATCAAAATTGTTCTACCAGTTGTCGAGGCTGGAATATATAGGCAAGCGAAAAGAACCCGGAATTTTTGTAAAGGAAGAAGTAATAAAGAACGGACAGGAAGCATCTGTGCAGAGACGCAGAAGTTTTCTGGCAGATTAATCCAGAATAATTTAGATATCGCAATTGCTTTAAGTGAACAAAAGTTTTCAAAAATTCTAAATAAAGAGTTATGGGGATGCAAAAAATATTAAACAGTAAAGAAAGAAACCAGGCATTTATCAAATTTCTGTTGTTTTTTACAGTTACGGTTGTGCTGATAGTAATAGCAGTATATTTCAATTTCAGGCTGCCGGTTAAAGAAAATAAAAAGTTGAAAGAAAGAATGACACTGCAAACGCAGGAGGAGATGAAACAGGAGAAATTTGTTGAGAATATGGATAAGGCTGTAATGTATCTTGATTCTATGGATAAGGATAAAAAGAACATAGAAAGTATAGAAATGTTGCTTAAGGGAAAAATAAATGACCTTGCCACACTCGAAAAAGAGGGCTTTTCACCTTATGCAAGAATGAATAAACTTATCGTCCAAAGATTACTTCAACTCAAAGATCAGAACATTCAGCTTTACAAACTTTCTGACAAAGCAAATACTTTGTCGGATATGGAAAGAAAACTTCAGTACACGGAGGCCCAACTCAATCAAAAGCAACAGGAGATTGATCAGTTGAGAAAAGGTGCCGGGTTTTGACAATGATCATTAAAACCATCGGTATAATAACTGTTGCTTTAGCTGTAAAAATAGCCTGGTCAGTTTAAATTAAACAGTACCCTCCGGCTTTTAATGAAAAATAAAATTTTATGACACGTATTGAGGCGCTCAATTTTCTGGAACTTTCTGAAAAAGCTACTGCTTTTGAAATAAAGCAGCGATTGCTGGAAAAAATGGATTATTATGAAAACCTGTGCCGGAATGCTCCAAGCGATTTTTTGAGAAAACTCAATACGAGGCATGTGGAAAAAGTTAAGACCATTCAGCAGGAATTCCCCGATTGGGATCCCCGGAAACCAGAATTGAGTGTAGAATTTCCGGAAGATGAAATGGACAAGGCATTAAAGGAGGCTGAAGTGGCTGCAGGGTTACTTACTACACCGGTAATTATATCATCAAAGGATAAACGAAGTTTTATTAAAAAAGAAAAATTTCCTGATCCGCCGGGTTGGCTAATAATGCATATGGAAGACCGGCCCTCAAAGTCTTTTGCATTATCTGTGGGTAATAATTATATCGGCAGAAAGGCAGACCCTTTGCAGAACCCTTTTATTGTTATAGATGATGATAGTTTTATCAGTAAAGTACATGCTGTAGTATATGTTGAACAGGATGATCAACTCAGTTTTTATATTATGGATGATGCTCTTTCCAACGGGGGAAGGGAAAGCAGGAATGGTACTTTTGTGAATGGTAATCCTTCGCGTATTTTGCATAGAACAGCACTGCACGAAGAAGATACCATACAGGTAGGACATACCAAGCTGGTGCTGAAAGTGAATAAATCAAGTATTCAGCATATAGTGCAGGAGGTGAAGAAGAGTAAGTTTGTACATACGATTGTATTAGGAAAGCCTTAGGAGCTTCTAATATATGTTGATTTCAAATGACAAAATGAGCCACGAATGCACGAATGGTTTTTCATTTAATTTTCAATTCATGCATTCGTAGTCTTTTATTTTGTCTTAAGCTCAACATCCATTTCCTGCTGGTTACGGATAATCTTTACCGGTATATGACCTTTCCAGTTCGACAACTGGTATATATCCAGCAAATCACGGATACTATTAACCGGTTTTTCATCAGCATTTCTGATTACATCATTAGGTTTCAGTCTTGATAAAAATAAAAGACTGTTTTCCGGAGCTGATAAAATGATAACTCCGGTTTCATCAGGTAACCCATAAGCAGAACGATCTCCTGCTCCTTCCACTGATTTGATACCTCCGCCAAGAAATGCAATCGTAGCTGATTTTTTTTTCAAGTCCGGGTCTGTGATCAGTATTGGTATTTGTGGCAGCAATGCTAATTTTTTAAGAGCAGGGTTTTGGACACCAAAATTATTCATCGCAAAATTTTGAAACCCCAGTGTAAGTGCCGGCGAACTTTGAGCTACCCGAAAATCTCCATGTGCGGGATCAATAAATACCGGATCACCGAAAACACTGTGCGAATCTGTACCATTTGCCTGTGAAAATGCTAATGCGCTCTTGTCGGGAAACAGGTTATAATCAACCTGTTTACCCCATTCGACAATTTGTATCGGGGCATATTTTTTCATCACAATATTTTTTCTGAAGACATCGCCGCTTTTATTAAACCAAACATGGGGATGAAAACTATTGTTGATGATAATATTATTTTCCACCCGGCGGTAAAAACCTTCTCTCAGTTTTATTCCACCGTTCAGACAAAGGTTATTATAAATATAATAGTTGGATGAGCCATCATCAAGGTCAATATCCCAGCCATGATCGCACCTGAAGCGATTGTTTCTAATTATAGTCTGTTTCCTTGCATCAATCGTAATAAGCCAGGGGTAAGCTTTCACCAGGCTATCCATATACTTGCGGTCTGGCGCCCAGTACCTATCTCGTCCCCAGGCATTGAAGGAACCATGATCTCCTGTTTCTCTAACAGTATTAAATACATCATTGTATTCAATAATATGGCCCCCAAAACATCCATCTCCTATATTAATTCCTGCACGGGGAGTATTGTAAATACTGTTATGGCTTACTGTAATGGAGGAAGCAATTTCTATTTCAACTCCTGTGGACTGTTTTTCAATTTCGCCAAGATCATGTAACAGGTTATCAGTTGCAATGCAATTCACAGGAAAATCACCTGTCCTCGGACCCGGCATCTTATCCATTTTATCGAATGATATATATTGATCATATTTGAATGAGGGTGATCGTACAGCGCTGGTACTACCGATAAAACATATAGCATTGGCGCCGGTATTATAAATATGACAGCCGGAAATAGTATCTCTTTTATTGTAATTGCTTAACATAATGGCATTGCCACCTATTCCTTCAAAAATGCAATCAGAAATTTTGCAGGCTTCAGTTCCATCCAGCAATAGAGTACCGCCACGATATATAGTCCAGTCGCTTCTTAATAATGGTTCTTTAGTATCCATAAAAGTTCGCTCATTATGTGCAAAATGAAATCCTTCTATCTTAATGTTTTTTAATGGCGACTTGCTTGTTCCCCTGAGTTCAATACTATTTTTCAGGTTTGACACCTCAATAACAGAATGTTTAAGCCTATCAGATAGTGCTGGATAATAATACAGGATACCGTTATTTTTATCGAGATACCATTCTCCTGTAGTATCAAGTTCTTCAAAAATATTTTCAACAAAGCGATAAGTGGCATGCATCTTATTGGGACGGTTGTTTTGCCAGCCGCCTTCCAGTTGCAGGTTACCCTGGCTGTCTGCACCGTTGATCCTGTAATGGAATCCGCCCCATTCGTGTGCATGCAAGGCCTGTACGTATCCGCCTTCGGGATTTTTCCAGTGTTTTACCCTTTCCGGTGATATGGCATCGGCAGCAGTGCCATGAAATACACGGGCAGCAGAGTCATAATTGGGATAACGTGCAAGAACCTGTAAGGTATCGTTTATGTATAAGCGCTCGAAGGAAATACCTTTTGGAACTTTTGCCTTATATATTCCATTGCGGTAGGGTCCCCAGGTAAGCTGCAAACGCCGGCCGGCACTGATAATGACCTTTTCCTGACGGTATGGCTTTATAGTAAGCGAAGCAGGAGAAAAATCCGTTGCAGTTACAATAATTGTGGAAGTAAGATAATAGGTTCCGCCTCTGAGGTAAATGAAAACCTGTTGACCGCTCTGTTGTGCTGCATTGTCAATAGCTATTTGAAGACTGTTAAACGGATCTTCAATTGTGCCTTTAGCTGATGATGTTCCATTTGACGATACAAACAGGTTTACCTGGCTATAACTGTAACTGAATGTAACTAATGCAATTAAGATTAAAAGTATGGCCCGGAAGAATATATACATGTCAGGGTATTTGATTTCATGCCAAATTACTCATTTCCGGTTCAACATTTACGTTTAAAAAATATTTATATCCCTTATATTTCTATAGTTTTATGTGTTCATAAAAAAGTGTTCATTTAACCCGTCATGCATCTGTTGTTGTTGAAATATTACCCGTTTATTATAGGGATTACAGTGCTGATCATTGATTTTATTACAGCGTACAGGATCATTATTGATACACATAATTCTACTAAAACACTGGCTTATCTTTTGCTGGTATTTATTCTTCCGGTAATTGGCAGTGCTTTTTATTTTTCTTTTGGGATAAATTACAGGAAGAAGAAGATTTATTCCAAAAAGGTAATTTCCAACGATATTCTTTACCGGAAGATCATGGAATGGCTGATAGGCAGATCGAAGAAAGTGGAGGAAGCTTTTGAAGCAGAATTGAAATATTATAAGGATATCATACATTTTTTAATGAACGATTCCAGTTCTTTGCTCAGCCTGAATAAGGTTACCCTGTTGCTGAACGGGGAAAATAAATTTGAGTCGGTGCTGGAAGCTTTAAAAAACGCTAAAACTTTTATACATCTTGAATATTATATTTTTGAAAACGATACCATCGGCAAGAAAATAATTGAGATACTGAAAACCAAGGCCGGTGAGGGCGTAAAAGTGCGGTTTATTTATGACGACTTCGGGAGTCATAGACTGAAAAATATTTTAGATGAACTAAGATCAGCAGGGATTGAGATTTTTCCGTTTTATAAAATCAGATTTTTCTTTTTGGCCAACAGGATCAATTACCGCAATCACCGGAAAATAATAGTGATAGATGGAGTAACAGGTTTTATTGGTGGTATTAATGTAAGTGATCGTTATATCAATACCGGTGATAAAAACAAATTATACTGGAGAGATACACATCTTAAAATTGAAGGTCCGGCTGTGAATAATCTTCAGTATCATTTTATTGCCAACTGGAACTTTGCTTCTAATTCTGTACTTGATGTTCAACCGTATTATTTTCCGTTGAACTTCTCAGGTAAGAAAGGAAATGAGCTTGTTCAGATTGTTCCCGGCGGACCTGATTATCCTTCGTCAGGTATTATGCTTAGCTTCTTTACGGCTATAGTAATGGCCAGACAAAGAATATACATCACTTCTCCGTATTTTATTCCAAATGACAGTATATGCGATGCACTGCGCAAGGCTGCACTTAGCGGGAAGGATGTGCGTTTGCTTTTGCCCGGCATATCAGATTCCCGTATAGTGAATGCAGCAGCCCGTTCTTATTTTTATGATATGCTTAAAAATAACGTGAAAATTTATCTCTACCAGAAAGGATTTATCCATGCCAAAACTATGGTGGTGGATGATATGATATCTATAGTGGGTACGGCAAATATGGATGTACGTAGTTTTGATCTCAATTTTGAAATCAATGCAGTAGTCTACGGAAAAGAAATTAACCGTCAGCTTACTGAGGCATTTATGGAAGATCTTACCTGTAGTGAAGAAATTACCTTTCAAAGTTGGTTGAAACGTGGTTCGGTACAACGATTTGTAGATGCTTCAGCAAGGCTGCTTTCACCATTATTATAATTATCTCAATTTCTTTTCCATCACATAGTCATTCATGAAATAGCCATTGCCAATATCAATATCCTCGGTGTTTATTATTTTGAACCCCAGCTTCTCATAAAAAGCTTTTGCAGGATTGTGCCTGTTAACATTTAGTTCAAGTGTCTGAGCGCCTTTTGGTATAATCAATTGTATAATATGATCAATTATTTTTTTCCCGGTTCCTTTTCCCTGCATAGTGGTAAGGACATAAATCTTATGCAACCTGTACGCTTTACTGTTATTTTCTTTTTGTGAGAAAGATGCAAAACCTACCGGCTGTTCTTCTTCGTAAACTATAATAAAATTATGATGCTGTTTCAGCATTTGTTTTTCAAGTGAGGCAGGGCTATACATCATCTCCAGCATATAATCAATCTGTCCTTTAGTTAAAATAGAACTATAGGTCTGCGGCCAAATTGAAAAAGTCAATTCTCTGATTAAAGGTATATCACTGTTTTTACCCTGATGAAATGTTAGCATTTATTAAATTGTTTTCTCATTTAAAAAAAGAAAAGATGCTTAAAGTCTTATTGCAATGAAAGAGAAAGCAAAGCTACTCTGAATGAGTGTTTAGCATTCTTCTAACTAGTTTTAATTTGCCATCTGCCGGTGGTATAGATATCCCCAAAATTTGTGCTATCAAGGGATATATAGATATATTAAGAAATGTTTTTTGTACATATCCTTTTTTAAATGCCGGTCCCGTTGCATAAAAGATAGCCCACATATCTTTATTTTCATTATCGTATCCGTGGTTCCCTTTTTTAATTTTCTCCGGGGGATTGGTGATAATTGACCATCCGCTTTCAGCTACAACAGTAAAGTCAAGACAACGCGGATTTTTACCAAAATGGAACCTTCGGGGCATGTATTTTGATACATATCCTTTTGTATGTGGAATAGTAACGATAACGGATTGTATACTGTCGTAATATTCAGGCTTAGCTTTAAGAAAGACCACCGGGCTACCCATTGTTTCCGGGTTGGCGAGCCATCTTGCCGGGATATATTCTTCAAGTGAAATTGATCTCGTATTACTGGTTTCTACCAGCCCGTGATCGGAAACTATGATAAGGTTTACCTGGTCTGCAATGGGCAGTGCATTGATGGCACATCGCAATACGCCAACCAGGCTGTCTGCTAACAGTACCTGTTGCTTAGCTTCTTCAGACCATGGCCCAAATTCATGCTCGTCCATGTCCGGCTGCTCAAGATATAGGGCAATAAAATGCGGTCGGTTTTCCGGGGGGAGTTGCAACCAGTACACTACACTGTCAAGCCTTTGTGCTAATGTGGTTTGTTTGTCATATTTTTTCCAAATTGAGGGATACTTACCGTGTACAGGTACATCAGATCCTGGCCAAAAATAAGCAGCAGTTTTTATGCCCTGTGCTTCAGCTACATTCCAGATAGGTTCTCCTCCATAAAATACCGGATTAAATTTTTCTTTTGATCCGAGTGCAAATACTTTACCTGAAGCAGGATCATAAAATTTATTGGCAACAATACCATGATGATCGGGATACAAACCTGTTACAATGCTGTAATGGTTGGGGAATGTTTTTGTAGGAAAACAGGGGAGCAGTGCTTTCGCCCGCACTCCATCTTTTGCTATGCTGTCCAGGTTAGGTGTAGGATATTTTTCAGGAAAATCGTGCCGGAAGCCATCCAGTGAAAGAAGAACTATATATGGCTTTTCATTTTGCTGAGAATATCCTGTAATTATAATGAGTGATAACAGGCAAACCGATACAAGTTCTTTTGTTAAAAAACGTAACATTATTATATAATGCTTTTATGAATACCAGTTAAAACAAAGCCCTTCCTGCAGTAGGAAGATAAGGCCAGGGAATAGCAAGAAGGATAATTATCAATGCTGCCAAAAACCAGTTACGCATCGTTTTGAACTTTTCTTTATCTGTATGTTTCTTTTTTGTTTTTGCCGAACCGATAGTGATGAATATAACGGCAAGAAGCATGAATACAAAATGGAAGAGTCCGAAAAACATGGGGGCTTCCTGGGTAATGGCAGTGCCGGGGTTTCCCCAGAAAAACTTCACCAGTGGACTTTGTATATAAAGAATAAGGCCGATAATCAATTGTAGGTGGGTAAAGATAACTGTGAGTAACCGAAGGGTATTATCTGATTTTGTAAAGGGTTTGTTGCCTGTGTTGCCTGTAAATGCTTTGTAAATAGCTACAAGAAGAATAATTAACAGCAGCCAGCGAAATCCTGAATGTGCATGTAAAAGGATTGAAAAAAAAGGACTCATGAATTATGTATATTTTGTTGCAAAGATGCAGCTTATTCCTGTACTGTACAACAAAAGAAGATATTACAGCAGACCCAGTGTCCGGCATTGATCGGGATGTTGTTAGAATACAATAGTTAGCTGATTAACAAAAGGAGTCACGAATGCACAAATGTTTTTCCAAATGCATATTCCTGCATCCTTTACATTGATATTAAGGTGAAGCATTTCAATTCAATCCCCTGAAATCAACCGGCACCAGTTTACTTACTCCAGGTTCCTGCATGGTAACGCCATAAATAATGTCTACGGTAGACATCGTCATCTTATTATGTGTTACAATAATAAACTGTGAATTTTCGCTGAACTGCCGGATCATATTGGTGAATTTGCCAACGTTGGCATCATCTAATGGTGCATCCACTTCATCAAGAATACAGAAAGGTGCCGGTTTGATGAGATATATCGCAAACAATAATGCAGTAGCGGTGAGGGTTTTTTCTCCTCCGCTCAACTGGGTAATGGATGAAGGGCGCTTGCCTTTTGGTTTTGCCACAACATCAATTCCTGTTTCCGCAAGATTTTCAGGATTCTCTAATATGATGTCGGCAGTATCTTCTTCCGTAAACAACGCTTTAAATACTCTTTGGAAATTTTCCCTTACGGCATTAAAAGTTTCGAGAAACTTTTGGTTGGCAGTTGCTTCTACTTCCTGTATCGTCTGCATCAACCCGTCTTTAGCATTGACAAGATCATTCTTTTGTTCCAGTATAAACTCATATCTTTTCTTCATTTCCTGGAAAGCTTCAATAGCGGTAGGGTTCACTTCGCCCATGTTATCAAGCCGTTTTTTCATTCTTTCGCAGGAAGCCTGTAAGTCTTCAACTGGAGTATCTGTCTGTCTTGCTTCATCCAGTATCGCATCCAGATCTACCCGAAATTCAACACTCAGCCTTTCTTTCATTCCGGCCAATTGCAACTTCAGTTCACTCAGTTTGTCTTTTATTTCATTTAGTACATGATCAAGCTGTTCTTTTGCCTTTTGCTGCTGACGCAATACTGATTCTTTTTCGGTGAGCACATTTCTCCTGTTGTAATATGCCTGGTCAGCTTCATTCAGTTTTCTTTCTTCCTCATCTTTATTGCGCAGCATCTCAATCAATGCATCAGCGGTGGATTGTAGTGTTTCTTTAGTTTTTGATATATTTTGTGAAGCTTCATCCAGTTGAGAAGTACTGTTTTCAACTTGTAGTTGCAGATCTGTCAATTGTCCACGCTTAAAGTCGTGTTCCTGTTTTAAAGCATTTACTTTGCTTTGCAATTTGGTGTACTGCAGGTTGCTGTCATTGTAAGCAGCATTTGCATAATTATACTCCTGCTCTGCAAGGCTATACTCCTGTTCTGATTGTTGCAATTTTTCCAGTAAATCCTGCAATTGTGTATTCAGCTTTTCCAACTCTTCCCGCACGTCAGCAATATTGTCCTGGTTGGTTTGCAGTTGTTCCCGCAAATCGTTTAATCGTTTTGCCGTTGTTTCTTCCTGTAAAGAAAAATTTTCAATTTTATTCTGAATGGCAAACGCCTGGTTGGTAAACTGGTTAATAGTGTCCTGTGTTTGCTTAATAGCTTGTTCTTTCAACTGTTCATTGAAGGCAATCACTTCGTTATGTTTTGCCTGTATATTAGCCCTCAAACCATTGACAACAACTTCCTGCGATACGATTTCTTCATGCAATTTCTCCAGGTTTTTTGCCCGGCCTATTTTTTTGCCTTCAAACAATCCCACACTTCCACCGGTTAATGCGTATTTACCTTTTACGTATTTACCATGTTTTTCCAGTACAACAGCGCCATTGCTGTTACGGAGCGCTTCTTCATTTTCAGCAATAAACACGTTGCTTAGCAGGTATTCAGCCAGTTTCCGGTAGCGGTCTTCTACTTCTATTACACTCATGGCGTGAAGAGTTCCTTCCGGTTGATGGTGCTGCTGATCATTAAAACCATTGATCCTGTCGAGCAAAAAGAAATTTGCTTTTCCCTTTTGATGGGCGTCCAGCAGATGAACAGCCTGTAAGCCCTCTTCAAGGGTATTTACCACATAATAGTTGAGATAAGGTTCAAGCACGTTTTCCACGGCTGCGCGATAGGCCTCCTTTACGTAAATGATATCGGAAAGAATTGGTGCAGTATGATTCCAGTGTGGGTTGTTGTGCAGGAATTTTACACTCTCGGGGTAACCCTCCATAGAATCAATCAGGCTTTTCAGCAATGCATGTTCATTCTTTTTTGCATCTAACTTTCTGTTTTCTTCGGCCAGTTCATTGCGCAGCTTTTCCACCATAGCCTGCGTCTGCAATATCTGTTCTTTGGTATGTTCATGCTGCTCCTGCAACTGGCGAAGGTCAAGGCGTTTATTTTCTAATTCTGTTTCTTTTTGTTGCTTTTCATTTTCCAGTTGTGATATCTGGCTGCGGCGCTGAGCCTGCTCCTCTTCTCCCTGCATTATGGCTCGCTGTATATTCTGAATAGAAGTATCGGCAACGGCTACCTGCTTTTCGGCTTCAAACTGACGGCGCTGCAATGCCTGGTTGTCTTTGCGCACTCCATCTATGGCAGCCCTTTTTTCATCAAAAGAACGACGTTTATCTTCTAATCCTTCCTTTATAGTTTCCAGTTTTTCTGCAAATTCACCAAGTTTTACTTCTTCATCCTTTATTTGTTCACTGGTAAAGGTTATACTTTCTTCCAGCCCTTTTAATTGTCCTTCGGATTTTTGTAAAAAATCCTTCAGGTTAGTTTCTCTTTCAGATAAGTATTGCAGGCGCTGTTCGCCAAGATTTTTTTCATTTTCTTTACTGCGCACGTTTTCCAGCAAACTGTTAAATGCGTGCTGCATCTTTTGAAGTGCTTTTTCCTGCTCAATAAATCCAAGCTTATCCTGTTCTATTGCAGCTTCTTCCTGAGCAATAGCTGCTTCCATTTCGAAACGTTTGTCTATTTCCTGTTGTTGCTGTTCGTTCAGGTCTTTATATGTAATATTAAATCCTTCCAGTGCCGCCTTGGCCAGTTCTACACTGAGTTCTTTATATTCTTTTTTGATTTCGTAGTATTTCTCGGCTTTCTTAGCCTGGCTTTCCAGGCTTTTAAGCTGGTTATTGATTTCAAAAAGAAGGTCTTCAATACGTGCCAGATCCTGTTCGGTAGCATCCAGCTTCAGTTTAGCTTCTTTTTTTCTTGTTTTATAAATGGTAATACCGGCAGCCTGTTCCAGCATGCGGCGCCGGCTGTTTTCCTTGTCTTTAATGATATCGTCTACCATGCCAAGTTCTATAATGGCATAGCTGTCGGTACTAACACCGGTATCAAGAAAGAGATTATGTATGTCTTTGAGCCGGCAGTTCACATCATTCAAACGGTATTCACTTTCTCCGCTTTTATAAAACTTGCGGGTGATAGTAACGGTATTAAATTCTGTGGGAAGAAGGTTGCGGGTATTTTCGAAGGTTAGGCTTACTTCAGCCAGTCCGCTGGCATTGCGGGTTCGCGAACCATTGAATACAAGACTTTCCAGGTTTTCGCTTCGCAGGTTGCTGATCTTATGCTCGCCGATCACCCAACGTATAGAATCTATGATATTACTTTTTCCGCAGCCGTTCGGACCTATAATACCGGTAATACCTTCGTCAAAATTTATAGTGGTTTTATCGGCAAAACTTTTAAACCCTTTGATTTCTAAACTCTTTAATCGCACGTTTCAATATTTTTTAGGAAGTGGGCAAAAATAACTGAATCACCATGAAAATTAATACGGCTTGTTTTATCAACCTCCATTATTATTAACGATTTATACACAAGAATAGCACCAGTATAGAGTTATGAACAAACTGTGGACAATATGCTGATTTTAAACGGAAAATATTGCGTAAAAGTATTATAGAGTTGATAAATGATAATCTTTGATCAGTGTACGGTTATTTGTAATATGTATAGGATTGAAGATCGTTTTTTCATAATTTGCTGACCATTAAAGATTCATAGAAAGGTATGGTACAGTTTAGCGCAACTATATTGAAATTTGGTGAAAAAGGTGAAAAAACCGGGTGGTATTATATTGAAGTACCAGCCGGTATAGCGGCAAAACTTAACCCTGAGGATAAAAAATCATTTCGGGTAAGTGGTAAGCTGGATGAATATACCCTTGAAGGAACAAGTCTGATACCAATGGGTGGAGGTAATTATATTCTTGCATTGAATGCTGCTATCCGCCGTGGTATCCGAAAAACTAAAGGGGCAATGCTGAAAGTACAGCTTACCGTTGCCAACCCTTATGAAGTTTTACCTGAACTGCTTGAGTGCCTCAACGACGAACCGGAAGCAAAAACTTTTTTCATGATCTTACCCAGGGCTCATCAAAATTATTTCTCTAAGTGGATTGAAAGTGCCAAAACAGAAGTGACACGTGCAAAGCGAATTGCTATGACCGTGAATGCAGCTTCTAAAAAATGGGGCTTTTCTGAAATGATCAGGGCGTCAAAGAAAAATGATGGATTTTAATTATACTTTTTCCGGACGGTTAAAAAATAAAGCCTGACAATCTGCTGATTCTTCCATTGATTTAATAACAGAGGGCAATGGTGCAGTAAATACTTCCGGGTAGTCTGCTTCCCCGAGTTCTGTACGAATGGGATAAGCGAGTTTTTCAGTATCGGTTGAAAATTGCGAATCCACTCCGGGTTTATTGCCCCTCGGATCAACACGAAACCAACCGGTGTCTTCCAAATAAACAGCATTCAATCCGTGCAGCGCATAGCCAGACTCCACTGTTCCTTTGCGTAACACACGCTGATAACAGAATCCTGCGGGTATCCCCATACCACGTAACAGGGTGGCCAGTACATGCGATTTTGCAAAGCAAATGCCTTCTTTCTTTTCTATTGCATCTTCTGCACTGATGGTTATTACTTTGCTCTGCGTATCGAATGAGTGCTGAATGAAATCTCTTGCAAATTCAAATGCCATTTTTGCACGTTCTTTTGGTGTCAGGGCTTTCGATTCTATTTCCTGAATTTCTTTTTGCACCAGCGGAGTATCAAATTGAATAACCGGAGGGATTTCTTTGAGATAATCTTCTAATTTCTTTGATTCAAAAACTAATTTCATATTAATATATTTTTCAAAGCAGTTGATAAGTTCCCAGGATATAAATTTACAAAACCCCTGGTATTTGATTTTATTCCAAAAATGCTATCTCCCCCGCATAGTTTATATTTGCAGGAAGGATATAAAGTTGTTTTGGAAGTATAGACCACGATGATGTATAGTTTTCTTCTTTTAATTCATGTATTATCTGCTATTTTAGGATTGGGTCCGGGGTTTGTTATGATTTACATTGTAACAAAAGCAACAACTATGACAGAATTACGACATGCATACTTTATACGTAACAGGTTGCACCGGTTTGTTATGGCAGGTGGAACACTGCTATTACTTTCAGGTTTGGCAATGGGTTCAATTCGTCCGTATTTGTTCCATACCGGATGGTATGTTACAAGTTTGGTGCTGTTTGTAATTGCTTTGGGATTTGGTCCTGTTGTTTTGTCACCAAGATCAAAACCAATTAAGGTGTTATTAAAAACTGAAACAGGTGATAAAATTCCTGAAGATTATTATACACTTGCACGAAAATTATTCTTTTATGAAAGGCTCGAGAATATTATTTTCATAACAATCATTGTGCTTATGATTTTAAAGCCTTTCTAACTTAGTTGTTCGTGCAAATAAATTTTATGTTATGAATACAGAAATGAAACCCCATGAGGAATTGGATGTAAGAGTACTTGTGCCGATTAAGCGGCATGAAAAATTATTAAAACTCTTCAAAGAATTGCCGGTAGGTGAAAGTTTCGTTTTCATCAATGACCATGATCCTATACCGTTGTATTATGAATTCCGGTCCATTTACGGAGATGTTGTAGGATGGGAGTACCTGAACCGGGGTGGGAGAGAATGGAAAGTAAAGGTCTCCCGTACTGAAGCTTCGCAGGGACGTGAGTTTGCAGGGATAGCTACGCTTTTAGATCTTAGAAAAGCAGAAAAAAAGGATTGGAAACAAATTGTATTTCACCGCTATGGTATGATGGATGAAAACACCACTATGGAACTTATTGCAATGGAAGATCCTGAAGAGATACATGAAATTTTCAAAAATAAATTTGAGGGAAAACATTCCTGGTCATATAAAAAAGAAGTTCCGGGGGAATTTATCATTCATATCAGAAAAGAAGCCGAGAGTGGATTAGGTGATGATGGATTTTCGGTGGTTAATGAGTTTGATATACGTCCCTATCCACCTACTCAACGTCATGAAATGTTTTACAAAGCATTTGCAGATATTAAACCCGGTGAGGCTTTTGAGTTTATCAACGACCATGACCCCAAGCCATTATATTACCAGATGGAGGCAGAAAGTAAAGAACCTTTCAGATGGGAATATTTGGAAAAAGGCCCCGATGAATGGAAAGTGAGGGTGGTTAAAGTGAGAGGTGAGAGGTGAAACATTAAACTGTAAACAAAAAACAATAAACACTATTATTTCCCTCCCGCCTTTATCATCCTGTTTTTTCCCTGCATATCTTTTCGGATGAAAATGTTTGATAAACCAGCAGTGGTGAAGATGTTTTTTACCCCATCGGCCAGGTCTTCATGGATTTCCACGTATACTTCTCCGTTAGCTTTTAAATTGGTGGTAGCAAATCTTGCAATAGAGCTATAAAATTTCAGGGGACTATCATCAGAAACAAATAGGGCTTCGTGGGGTTCAAATTGTATCACATTTTTTCTCATTTCTTTTTCACCTGAAGCTGGTATATATGGCGGGTTACTTACAATAATGTCAAATTTCGGAAAGCTGCTCTCTGAAATTTCCTGCAGAATATCGGCCTGCCTGAAGTTGATTTCGGTCTTTTGAATTTGGGCATTTTTTTGTGCAACAATGAGGGCAGAATGACTAATATCTATTGCCCATACTTCTGCTGACGGTAAACTTTTTTTTATGGCAATTGCAATACATCCGCTTCCAGTACCAATATCAAGAATAGTTTTTGCATTTTTTTGTTCTGTAATGATCCATTCTGCCAGCTCTTCTGTTTCAGGACGGGGAATCAGAACATTGCGGTCTACATACAACGACATGCCATAAAACCATGCTTCCTGCAACACATATTGCAGAGGTTCATGACCGATAAGCTTTTCTGTATATAGATGCAGTAATTGAATTTGAGGAGGGGTAAGATCTTTATCCTGCATTAGCAACCGGTCAATTCTTTTCAGCCCGGTGATTTTTTCTACTACAATATCTGATATATTTCCTGCTTCGCGCTGATCGTATATAGTTGTTAAAGCTTCACGCAGATAACGATAACTCTCAGAAATGTTCATGCAGGAATATTTTTTATTCTTTAGTAAGAAAAACGAAGGGTCAGCCTTCGGACAGATACTGACCCATTCATAATTGCTCCTATATCTCCTGACTATTTATTATTGTTTTTAGCCAGGAGGAACTCCTATAAAATTTTTCATTCTTCCATTGTGTATTTTATGAATGAAAAATCTCATGTACGTTTAATAATTATTTTACCGGTTCATTCAGTCCGGGGTAGTAGGTGATGCCCCATCTGTCATATCGTTTAAATTGTTGTGTAACCCTTTGTTTAAAATTCTCCCAACTTTTTTTCTCTACCGGAGTCCAGAATGCTTCGCATAATGCGCTCAACCGGGGAAATGCCATATATTCCACCTTTGCCGGGTTGGTGACGTATTCTGTCCAGAGGTTGGCTTGCGCTCCCAATACATAATGATATTCATCAGGTTTCAGTTCTTTGGGTATGGGGTTGTAGTTATAGGCTGTTTGTAATGGAAGATAACCCCCGATAGTGAGCGAATCTTCATTTTTTTTCTGTGAGTGATCAATATACGCATAGGTGCCCGGCGTCATGATCACATTGTGCTTTTGTTGTGCCGCTTCTATACCTCCTTTTTCTCCCCGCCAGCTCATCACCGTGGCATTTGGTGCCAGCCCGCCTTCAAGAATTTCATCCCAGCCTATTATGGCTTTCCCTTTACTGTTCAGATATTTTTCAATACGGCCAATAAAATAGCTTTGAAGCCCGTGTTCATCTTTCAACCCTTTTTTTTTAATAAGGTTTTGACAGAACGCAGAACGTTTCCAGTTTTCTTTCGGGCATTCATCACCACCTATGTGTACATACTTAGAAGGGAAAAGTGCAATCACTTCATCCAGCACATCTTCCAGGAATTTGAAAGTATATTCACTTGGACAATACACATCTTCATATACTCCCCATGATTGTTGTACCTGTTTGCCGGTAGTATCGCCATACCATACTACACCTTTGGCAGGTTTGGTAGATTCATCTGGGAAACAGCTTAACTGTGGATAAGCAGCAATTGCTGCGGAAGAGTGCCCTGGCAATTCAATTTCTGGTATGATTGTTATGAAGCGATCTGCAGCATAAGCTATCACATCTTTAATTTGATCCTGAGTATAGTAACCACAATATTTTTTACCGTCGTTTCCCGTACCGGGATGATGACCTATAATGGTACCGTTTCTGCAGCCACCTATTTCTGTAAGCCGGGGATATTTTTTTATTTCAATACGCCAGCCCTGATCTTCGGTAAGATGCCAGTGAAAAGTATTGATTTTATGCAGCGCCAGCAGATCGATATATTCTTTTACAAAACTTACATCAAAAAAATGACGGCCCACATCGAGCATAGCACCGCGATAAGCAAATCGGGGATAATCTTCAATGGTGGCTGCCGGAATTTTTAATGCTGCAGATTTTTCCACCGGCAACAATTGTATTAAAGTTTGCATACCGTAAAATGTACCCTGGTCTGCATCGCCGCTAATTTGTACAGAGACAGGCGATATTTCCATGGTATATCTTTCCGGCTTATCCGGCGCTTTTACAAAAGTGCGGGTTGTAAAGCTTATGAAATTTTTTGATGCTTTGGCAGCAGTTTTCAATGAAAAGCCATAGTATTTCTGCAGGTAGTTGTTGAAAAAATCAACAGTCTTTTTTTCAGTATTCCCATGTACAACAATCAGGGTTTTTTCATTGATGGTAAAATTGCCCGGTTTGGTTTGAGCTTTTACCGGTGCCGGAATAATGGGCAGGCTTGTTTGTGCTGCCACCTGAAAAAATGCGAAACATAAAAATGCAATGAGTAGTTTTTTCATGCAAACTTTATTTTATTACGGGTAAATAAATAGCTGAGGCATTGCCGGCAGCATGATGTATGCGAATAACGGACGGCTGAAAATCGCTGTCCTTTGCTTTGTAAATATCCATAAATTTTTGCGGGTTGCGATCCATCAGTGGAAACCATGAACTTTGTATCTGTATCATCAGGCGGTGTCCTTTCTTAAAAGTATGGGCTATATCCGGCAAAGTAAATTTTACTTTAGTGGGTTTACCAGGAATAAATGGTTTGGGATGTTCAAAACTGTTTCTGTATTTTCCACGCATAATTTCCCCACGCACCAGCATCTGGTATCCTCCCATTGGGTAGTTATTTTTGGGCTGTTCATAAGCGAAGTCATCTGGGAAAACGTCAATGAGTTTTACCACAAAATCGGCATCTGTAGTGCTGATACTTACATCAAGGTCGGCAACAATAGGTCCGCCCAATGTAATATCCGTCTTTAATATATCTGTTTGAAATACGGCTACATCTGTTCTTCGCGAAGCAAAACGCTGGTCATCTGTCATATATTCCCTTGTACGGTTCAGATGAATGCCATCTGTATAAGGAACAGGTTTAGAAGGATCGCTGGTGTATTCGGTAAAACTATTTGTCTGTACAGGACGACTGTTACTGATTTTACCCCCGGGCTGCAGATAAAAAGCTGTCATTTGCATATTAGGTGCAGGCCATTTTTCAAACTGACGCCATTTATTTTCTCCACTGAAGAATATTGTAGCCTTTTTAATATTGCTTATGTCGCCCTCGTTCTTGAGATAGTAATTAAAGAAAGGATGAATAAAGTGCTCAGTATAATATGCAGAAGTGCTGTCGTCAAACTGAATATTCCCAATACTTAATCCCGCGTTGTTGGCCCATTGCCCGTGGTACCAGGGACCCATAATCAGGCTGCTATTGGTTTCTGGGGTTTGATTTTCTATTGCTTTAAAGAGATTCCATGCTCCGTAACAATCTTCGGCATCAAACGTTCCGCCCACTACAAGCAATGCCGGTTTGATATTGTACATTGCTCTTCTTGCATTGCGTGCCTGCCACCATTGGTCATAGTCAGGGTGTGAATATAAGTCTTTCCAAAAGGCGATGCTATCGCCCATTAATGCTGAGAAATTGGGTAAAGCACCTGTTCTCAGAAAAAAAGCATAGTTGTCCTGAACAGGAAAGGTAAAGCCGGAAGGCCCGACAATAGTTGGTTTCGGTCTTGGTTTCCCAAATGAGGAATAGAAGCTGAATGCATCTATTAAGGAAAGTGCACCGTTGTGATGGAAATCATCGCCCAGGAACCATTCTGTTACCGGTGCTTGCGGAGATACCGCCTTTAGTGCAGGATGATTGGATGCCGCCGCCATGGTGGAATAGAACCCAGGGTAGGAAATTCCAAACACGCCAACCTTGCCATTGTTGTGTGCAACACTTTTTACCAGCCAGTCAATCGTATCATACGTATCGCTTGATTCGTCAATATCTTTTTTTGTTCGTTTATCAGCATTGAATGGACGAACATCTTCAAACTGCCCTTCGCTCATCCACCGTCCACGCACATCCTGAATTACTATGATATAGCCGTCCTTAAAATATTGGCGATTGTGATTTGACCAGAAGTTTCTGAAATTATCTTCACCGTAAGGTGAGCAGGAATAAGGGGTTCGGGTCATTAAAATGGGATGATCTGTGGTATTGTCGTTGGGGATATACATAGAGGTAAATAGCCTGACGCCATCCCGCATGGTAATATATACTTCTTTTTTGTGGTAGTTGTTTCTTATCCATGCCGAATCCTGGGAATAGCTAAACAAAAAGCCGCAGGTTATGATAATTAAAAAGAGAATTCTTTTCATTTGAAATTTTTATGTTGAAATTTACCAAACAATATATCAGGTACAAATGTTTATGCCGTGCGCTAAATTAAAGATATAATCTGTGCCATTAATATTCTGTTAACAAAAAAATTAAACAAACGTTTGATTATTTAAAATTTTAATTGCTACCTTCGCCTCTCAATTTTTGTACCTTCGAACACTTTTTTGTTTGTCATCCTGAATTACTGAATATTCTGCAAGGCACGGCTTTTGATGCTACAGAAAGATTTTAAGTTTATAAATAAATGTATGAGATACGGCTTATTTGCAGTTAGTATTTGTATTCTATTTCCTTCATTACGGGGTTATACACAACAGCAGGGAGATTCATTATTAACCAATGCCACTTTATCCAACGTCATAGCTTATGCATTAAAGCAGCAACCTGCAGTTCAACAGGCCCTGATAGATGAAAAGATAACCGATATGCAGGTGAAAGCTAAACTGGCTGACTGGTTTCCCCAGGTGAATTTTAATTATCTCTATCAGCACAATTTTCAGGTACAGACCAGTATTATTGGCGGTAACCCCGTAAAGCTTGGTGTGGATAATACTTCTGCATTGCAGTTCAGCGCTACCCAAACAATTTTCAACCGAGATGTTTTGCTGGCTAAGAGAACGGGCAGTATAGTAAGGCAGCAGGCTCAGCAGCAGACTGCCGGCACTAAGATTGATGTTGTGGCCAGCGTATCAAAAGCATTTTATGATGTGCTGGCAACGGAACTGCAGATTAAAGTAACGGATGAAAATATCATCCGTTTGCAAAAAAGTCTGGATGATGCGAAGAACAGGTATGATGCCGGTGTGGTAGATAAGACGGATTATAAGCGTGCCACTATTGCATTGAATAATGCTGTGGCAGCCAGGAAAACCAATGAAGAGATGCTTAAGGCAAAAAAGGAATATCTTAAGCAGTTAATGAATTACCCTTTACATACCGACCTGAAAATTGTTTATGACAGTGCCTCGCTTGAAGGAGAAATAGCTTTGGATACTACAGGAGGGGTTGACTATACGAAACGCATTGAATACAGGCTGCTGGAAACACAGCATAAACTACTGGAGACAAATTTACAATATAGCAAATGGGCGTTCATCCCGTCTTTGTCCGCAAATGGTGCATACAATTTGAATTATCTCAACAACGAATTTAGTAAATTGTATAATGCTTCCTATCCAAACTCTTATGCAGGTCTTACTTTTACTTTCCCCATATTTCAGGGAGGCAAGCGGCACTATAATATTAAACAGGCGGAATGGCAACTTAAAAGAACTGATCTTGAAATAGTGAAATTAAAGAATGCGGTGAACAGTGAATACAGTGCAGCGCTTGCAGGCTATAAAGCAAGTCTTGCAAACTATTTTGCAGTAAAGGAGAATGTTGACCTGGCAAAAGAAGTATATGACGTAATTCAGTTGCAGTATCGTTCAGGTATAAAAACTTATCTTGAAGTGATCACTGCGGAGACTGACCTTCGCACCGCACAGATCAATTATTTTGATGCCTTGTATGGAGTGCTGAGCAGCAAAATTGATGTACAAAAAAGCCTGGGCCGGATTAATCTGTGACAGCTTTTTATTTCTAACCTGATCATTGAACTTGAACTAATATATATGTTATTTAAAAGACCTGAGTTTTATCCTATTGTATTTTCTGTATTTGTACTTTATGCCTGCGGAGCAAAACCAACGCAGCAGCAACAGGGACCACCACCGGCCGTGGCGGTTACTATTGATACAGTCAAAGCTACAGATGCCGTATATCATGATGAGTATCCCGGTACTACTGTGGCACTTAAACAAACTGATATTCGATCGCAGGTGACAGGTTATATCACCGGTATCTATTTTAAAGACGGAGATAAAGTGAAAATGGGCCAAAAACTGTATTCCATTGATCAGCGGTTATATAATGCCAGCTACGAGCAAGCTGTTGCCAACCGGATGGTGCAGGAAACCAACCTGACTAAAGCTCAAAAAGATGCTGACCGTTATCATGAACTGGATAAAAAAGACGCAATAGCAAAACAACAGGTGGACTATGCCGATGCTGCCCTGGAAGCTGCTAAGAAACAGTTGGAGGCTGCAAAAGCAAATGTGGAAGCTGCCAAATCTAATTTAGGCTTTGCTACCATATATGCACCTTTTGATGGTACTATTGGTATATCGCAGGTACGCATAGGAACCTCGGTAGTGGCAGGGCAGACTATTTTAAATACTGTTTCAACTGATAATCCAATGGCAGTTGATTTTTCTGTAGACCAAAAAGAAGTATATCGTTTTGCCGGTATTGAACGGCAGGGAAAAAAGACAAACGATTCCACTTTTTCCATTGCATTCGGAGGACAGATATATCCGCATTGGGGGCATATCAGTTTTATTGATCGTGCTGTAGACCCCCAGACCGGTACTATAAAGACCCGTTTGATTTTTCCCAATGAACAGCATCTTCTAAAAGCGGGAATGAGTACTACTGTGAGGGTGTTAAATACTTCTTCCGAAAATGCAGTGGTTATACCTTATAAAGCAATTACCGAACAATTGGGAGAATTTTTTGTGTATGTGGTGGGCGATAGTAATAAAGTTTCGCAGCAGAAAGTAGTAACCGGAAAGCAGGTGGGACATGATGTGATCATCAACAACGGATTAAAAGCCGGTCAGGTGATTGCAGTGGAGGGGGTACAGAACCTGCGTGAAGGTACAACCATCAGCACAGGAATCCCTGGCGGCGCTGTACGAAAATAAATAGTTTGCCCCCCCCGAGCAGAAGTAAGTACATTAGGATGAACAATACTAATTTTCTTTCGACAACTAATATATGATAGCAGAAGTTTTTATAAAAAGGCCGGTGACGGCAATTGTTATTTCAATCGTCATCGTACTAACAGGGATTATATCATTAATAAATCTTCCTATTGCACAATACCCTGATATTTCCCCTCCCACGGTTTCTGTTGCGGGTAACTTTACGGGGGCTGATGCCGAAACGGTGGAACAGACTACTACCACGGCAATTGAAACCCAGGTAAATGGTACACCCGGCATGACTTATATGAGCAGCAACAGTACCAGCAGCGGACAGAGCAGTATAACCGTAAACTTTGAAGTAGGTACTGATATCAATATAGCCACTCTTGATGTGCAAAACAGGGTGAGTGTGGCAGAACCCAGGTTACCCGATGCCGTTAAACGGTTAGGGCTTACCGTTAGAAAGCGTAACCCCGCTATCATGGTGGTGCTGGCTTTTTACTCGCCCAATGCTACACACGATGCATTATTTATAGGCAACTATGTAAATATGTATGTGAAGGATGCCATTTTGCGTGTGAAGGGTGTGGGTGATGTGTTTGCACCGGCTGATGATTTCAGTATGCGTATTTGGTTCAATCCCGAAAAACTTGCTGCGCTGGGTATGACACCTGCTGAAGTGAATGCTGCATTGCAGGAACAAAACCTGCAGGTAGCTGCAGGTACGGTAGGAGGTAATCCACAGCCCGGGCAACAGGCATTTCAATACAGTGTACTAACCAACAGCCGGCTGAACACTCAAAAAGATTTTGAAAATATCATTGTTAGAACAAGACCCTCCGACGGAAGTATTGTGTATCTCAAAGACGTTGCCAGAGTAGAACTGGCTCGTTTCGACTATAATATTAATTCTTTTGTAAATGGAAAACCTGCTGCTTTCCTGCTGATTTACCAGGCGCCTGGTGCGAATGCTATTGAAACCTATGCCGGCATTACAAAGACACTTAACGAAATGAGAAAAACATTTCCAAAGGATATTGATTATCTGACACCATTGGAAACAGTATCAGTGGTTAAAGCTTCGATTAATGAAGTTGTACATACCCTTGTGGAAGCGCTGATTCTTGTTATTCTCGTGGTGTTTCTGTTTTTGCAGAACTGGCGGGCTACTTTAATTCCAGTGCTTGCTATTCCGGTTTCGCTGATAGGTACTTTTGTATTGTTTGGTCCGCTTGGATTTACTATCAATACACTTACATTGTTTGCCTTTGTGCTGGCGATTGGTATTGTGGTTGATGATGCGATAGTAGTAGTGGAAGCCGTGCAGCACAATATTGACCAGGAAAGGATGTCGCCAAAAGAAGCCACCAGAAAGGCTATGAAAGATATTTCCGGGCCGGTGATAGCTATAGCACTCATACTGGCGGCTGTATTCATTCCGGTAGGTTTTATACCAGGCATTGTTGGGCGGCTGTATCAGCAATTTGCCATTACCATAGCTGTGTCGGTACTTATTTCAGCTTTTGTGGCACTTTCACTTACACCGGCATTGTGTACTATTATGCTAAAGCCTTCAAAGCCCGAAGAAGCAAAAAAGAACCTGCTTGAAAAATTCTTTGCCTGGTTTAATAAGGGGTTTGGAAAATTAACTTCCGGATATACAAGTAGTGTTGGCAGTTGGATAAGAAAAACACCTTATGTTCTTATCATGCTAATAGTATTGTTTGTAGGTTTATTCTTCTTGTTTGAAAATAAACCCACAGGTTTTATTCCGATAGAAGATGAAGGCCGTTTGATGGTAGCCTATGAAATGCCGGAAGCTACTTCTACAACAAGGAGTGTAGATATGCTGAAAACAATTGCAGGACGGGTGCGCCAGATCCCCGAGATTAATGTAGTGGGGGGATTAGCCGGTATGAATATTGTTAGTTTTTCGAGCAAGTCCAACACAGGTACATTGTTTATCAGTTTAAAACCCTGGGATGATCGTAAGGGTAATGGGCAACATGCACAGGAAGTGATAAAAAAGATACAGGCAGCCGTGGCAGATATAAAAGAAGCGCGGGTGTTGGTGATTGCACCTCCGGCTATACCGGGTTTGGGCGCTACATCCGGGTTTACATTTGAATTGCAGCAAACCAGCAGTACCGATGATATAAAAACTTTTGAGAAGGTAGCACAGAGTTTTTTAATGAAGCTGAACCAGCGGCCGGAGATTGCTATGGCGTATACTTTTTTTAATGCCCGAACCCCCAGTTATCAGGTGAATGTGGACAGGGAACAGGCAAAAAAAATGGGGGTGTCGGTGGCAGATGTGTATAGTACAATATCCAATTTCCTCGGGAGCAGTTATGTGAACGATTTCAATTTATATGGCCGTAATTTCCGTGTAATGTCGCAGGCTGACAGTAGTTCCAGGAGCTCGCTGAATGGATTGGAGAAATTTTATGTGCGCAACAGCCAGGGTAATATGATTCCATTGGGGTCGCTTATTACATCAAAAGTTATTGAAGCACCTGCTGTGATTTCACACTATAATATTTATCGTTCCATAGAAATCAACGGATCTCCTAAGGCTGGGTATAGCAGCGGACAGGCAATTGATGCATTACGGGAAGTGGCCAAGACTTTACCTGCCGGATACGGCTATGAATTTTCCGGGATGAGCCGTGAAGAAATTGCAGCAGGTAACCAGCAAATGATCATCTTCGCTATTTCGATCATATTCGTGTTCCTGTTTCTTGCAGCATTGTACGAGAGCTGGTCTATTCCGTTCTCCGTATTGTTTGCCGTTCCTATCGGCGCTTTCGGTTCTATTCTGACGTTGACCTTTATCCCTTCGCTTTCCAATAATATATATGCGCAAATTGGTTTAATCACACTTATAGGACTGGCCGCCAAGAATGCGATATTGATCGTAGAGTTTGCCAAGGAAAGGGTAGATGCCGGCATTGATATCAGTCATGCCACATTGCAGGCAGTACGATTGAGGTTACGGCCTATTATCATGACTTCGCTTGCTTTCATTCTTGGTGTGCTGCCCCTCGCATTTGCAGAGGGGGCCGCAGCGGAAAGTCGTAAGACAATAGGCTGGACAGTATTTGGTGGTATGCTTGCAGCTACTACACTGGCTATATTTGTTGTGCCGGTTTTATTTGTATTGATTACAAAGGTTTCTTACGGCAGGAAGTTGAAACGGTTACAGGAAGAGACAGCCCGGCAGCAGATTTTGGATGAGGCGATAGCAAAAGGAAGGATGTAGTATTTTAATGACACAATATTAAAACACCTTCTCCTTAAAAATAGGGGACAGAATCTTTCATCATAAATCAATTTACATTGAGCACAAAAAAAAATATAATTACCCTGATCTCTTTTCTTTTCATCAGTGTATTAATTTTTTCTTTTTCCTTAATGGGACCATTGGTTTTTAAAACTGTTAAAGTGGAAGGGGGGCTAATTACCGGAACAATAAACGCTTCCGGCAATATTCATATCTTCAGGGGAATTCCTTTTGCCGCGCCGCCTTTGGGTAACTTAAGATGGAAAGAACCACACCCAGTTATTCCCTGGAATGATGTAAAGAGTTGTGATGTTTATGGGCCAAGCCCCATGCAGGCCAACCCAGTACCTTTTGGACCCTGGTCTGAGGAATTTCTAATTCCCCAAAAACCAATAAGTGAAGATTGTCTATATCTGAATGTATGGACAGGAGCTGCTTCATCCAAAGAAAGGAGGCCTGTGGTAATCTGGATTTATGGGGGAGGATTTGTAAGCGGTGGAACCGGTGTTCCGGTTTACGATGGGGAGACAATGGCAAAAAAGGGAGTTGTTTTTGTGAGTGCAAATTATCGGGTAGGTGTTTTTGGTTTTTTGGCTTTGCCGGAACTTTCTAAAGAGTCCCCGCATCATTCTTCAGGAAATTATGCTTTACTGGATCAGATTGCTGCAATAAAATGGGTAAAGAAAAATATCGCTGCTTTTGGTGGCGATCCGGATAATATTACTATTGCTGGGCAGTCTGCAGGTTCAATGAGTGTTAACTGCCTGGTGGCTTCGCCACTTTGCAAAAATTTGTTTAAACATGCAATTGCAGAAAGTGGAGCGGGAGTAATTGAAACCCATGATAGAAAGCCAGTTCCCTTTTTACAGGCCGAAGAAGAAGGAGCGAAATATATGGAATCATTCAACGTGAAATCATTGGAAGATTTCAGAAAAATACCTGCTGAAGAATTATTAAAAAAATACTGGCTGCTCAACCGTCCAAAAGTGGATGGATATCTATTACCAAAATCTATTTCCGAAATATTTGCCGCTGGCGAAGAAAACGAAGTTGATTTATTGACGGGATGGAATGAAGATGATGGGATTTCCTTTGGCAAGAAGGACAATGCGGAAGAATTTAAAAAACATGCGGAAGAAAAATATGGAACTGACGCTGATAAATTTTTATCTTTTTTTCCTGCCGGCAATGATGAAGAAGCAATTGTTTCCCAGCAAAAGCTTTCAAGAGATCTGACTTTTGGTATTCAAAATTTTGCCTGGGCTAATATTCAAACTATTCGAAAGAATAAAAGGGTTTATGTTTATCGTTTTGCAAGAAAACTTCCAGCTACCGGTGAGTACAAAAAATATGGCGCTTTTCACACCGGCGAAGTGGCTTATGCGTATGGGAATTTAGATTTTGTGCACCGTTGCCCCTGGGAGCCTGGAGATTATAGTCTGGAAAAAACAATGTCATCTTTTTGGGCAAATTTTATCAAAACCGGCGATCCTAACGGGAAAGGCCTTCCAAAATGGCCTTCTTACAACCCACAGAGCAAAATGATAATGATGTTAAATCTGAAATCCGGAGCAATGCCTTTACCTGATGAAAAATCCCTGGAATTCCTTGTAAACAATATTAGCAGTCATTAGTGTTCTCAATAAATAATTGAGAAAGTTACTCCTGAAAATATTGAGTATCACCGAAATGGTTTTGTGCTCCTATTCTCCGTAAGCAGAAAGTTTTCACCTTGTTAAGTATATTAGCGGAAATGCGCTTACATTTACCACTTTGTTTAAACGGTTAACGATTCCCCAAAATGAAAAAATTATTAGTTCAACTCTTCCCAATTGTTATCATTCTGTTTTTATTTTCCTGCAATAAGCGTAACGGCAAACCGAGAATTCTTGTATTTGCAAAAACGGCAGGGTATCATCACGAGTCTATTGCTGCAGGAATCCCGGCTATACAAAAGCTGGGTAGTGAAAATGGTTTTGATGTTGATACCACTACAGATGCCGCCCTGTTCAATGAAGACACACTAAAAAAATATTCTGCGGTAGTTTTCCTCAATACAACAGGACCTTTATTCAACACAAATGAACGCATAGCTCTTGAACGATATATACAGGCTGGCGGAGGATATATGGGTATACATTCAGCTACAGATGCTGAATATGACTGGGGATGGTACAACAGACTGGCAGGCGCTCAATTTCTTAGCCACCCCCACCAGCAGGAAGCAAAGCTGATAGTGAAAGATAAGAATCACCCCTCAACCCAACACTTACCGGATGTATGGACACGCAAGGACGAATGGTATAATTTTAAAAAGCTGAACAAGGATGTTCATGTACTCATCAGTATTGATGAGAAAAGTTATGAAGGCGGAAAAAATGGTGACAACCACCCGATGGCATGGTATCACGAATATGATGGGGGAAGGGCCTTTTATACTGAACTCGGTCATACCGAGGAGTCCTATGCCGATCCACTTTATCTGCAACATATTCTTGGTGGTATTAAGTACGCTATAGGAGAAAACCGCAATTTAGATTATAGTAAAGCTACAGCCCAGTACCCACCTGATGAAGACAGGTTCACAAAAACTCCGCTTATCCATGGTGGGTTTTATGAACCTACTGAAATGACTATTCTCCCCAACTTTGATATTTTAATTACACAGCGCAGAGGAGAAATAATGTTGTATAAAAATGAAACCAAAACTTTGAAACAGGTAGGTTTCCTTAATGCATATTTCAAAACTTCTGATGGTAAAGCCAATGCGGAAGAAGGTGTGCTGGGTATTTCCAAAGACCCCAACTTCAGCAAAAATCATTGGGTATATATATTTTACAGCCCTATAGATACCTCTGTCAACAGGTTGTCACGTTTCACTTTTGAAAATGATACGCTTGATGTAAAAAGCGAAAAAATAGTACTTCAGTTCTATTCACAGCGGGAGATTTGTTGCCATACCGGTGGTTCTGTTGCATTCGGACCTGATAGCCTGTTGTATGTTTCAACGGGTGATAATTCTACTCCTTTTAATGAACCTGGACAGACGTATACCAACAGAGGATTCGGCCCATTGGATGACCGACCGGGTCATATACAATATGATGCCCGCCGTAGTTCAAGCAATACCAATGATCTCCGGGGTAAGATATTGCGCATTCGCGTTAAAGATGATGGAACTTATGAAATCCCTGATGGCAATCTTTTTCCTAAAGGAACAGACAGCACCCGCCCCGAAATATATGTAATGGGCGACAGGAACCCGTATCGTATTTCCGTAGACCAGAAAAACAGTTTTCTGTATTGGGGAGAAGTTGGGCCAGATGCAGGTGAAGACAGTATAGGGGTGCGTGGGCCTCGCGGGTATGATGAACTGAACCAGGCACGTAAAGCCGGTTATTTCGGGTGGCCGCTTTTTGTAGGTAATAATTATCCGTATAACAGGTATGACTACGCGACAGGAAAATCCGGATCTGCTTTTGATCCTGAACATCCGGTCAACGATTCAAGAAACAATACCGGACTACGAAATCTGCCACCGGTATCACCTGCATTTATCTGGTATCCCTATGCAGCATCAACAGATTTTCCCCAGGTAGGTACTGGCGGTCGCAATGCCATGGCCGGCCCTGTTTATTATACGGATATGTTTCCCAAAGAATCCCGGTATCCTGATTATTATAATGGTAAGCTATTTATATACGACTGGATTCGTGGCTGGATAAAAGCTGTAACTATGTTACCAAATGGTGATTTTGACATGATGGAACCGTTCATGGAACATACTAAGTTTCATAATGCCATTGATATGGAGGTAGGTCCAGACGGAAGGCTTTATATACTGGAATACGGTACTTCCTGGTTTGCTAAAAATAGTGATGCGGGGTTGAGTCGTATTGACTATAATGGTGGTAACCGTCCACCTAAGGTAACTAACTTAACACTGGACAAAACTTCAGGAGATGCACCGTTGACTATAAAAGCTTCCGTAAATGCAAAAGATCCTGAAGGAGATAAATTAACGTATATATGGTCTACCGGAATCGGACAAACAAAGGAAACTACAGTGCCTGATGCCGAACTTAGTCTTGAAGCTAAAGGAGATTATAACGTATCGGTGGAAGTAAAAGACGATAAAGGTGCTTCTGCCAAAAGTGATGCCGTGAATGTATATGCCGGTAATACAGCACCTGATGTATCCGTGAAACTTTCAGGCAATCAGAGTTTTTATTTTTCCGGACGACCGGTTAACTATACGGTGATGGTTCATGATAAAGAAGATGGAGATAATATTGACGAACAGAATTTGTATGTTACTGCAGATTATGTAGAGGGTATGGACAGGGCATCAATACCCCAGGGGCACCAGGCAGCAGTTGCAGCCGTTAATGGAAAAACAATAATGCTTTCGCTGGATTGTAAAAACTGTCACAACATTGATAAAAAATCCATCGGACCTTCTTTTATTGATGTTGGAAAGCGATATCAGAAAGATCAGAAGGCATTAAGCTACCTAACCGAGAAAATTATAAAAGGCGGCGGCGGTGTCTGGGGAGAAACAGCCATGGCAGCTCATCCCAACCTAAGCGAAGGGGATGCCGGTCAGATAGTACAATGGATACTTTCATTAGCCAATCAGTCTGCAATGAAAAAATCTCTGCCGGCAAAAGGAGCTGTAACCGTAAAGGAGGTGAAATCTAATGAGGCTTTATACATATCTGCGACCTATGCTGATAAAGGCGGCGAAGGAATTAAAACGTTAACCGGTAATGGCGCTGCAGTTTTATTCAGCAGCAAATTTGGCTTCAATAATGTTACTCAAATGAATAAATACAGTAAGGTAGCATTGAGTGGCAACCAGGTGATGGTGGCACCTGCAGAGAATGCCTGGTTTCGTATTGACAGCATTGATTTGGAAGGAGTAAACGGCGCTGAATTAACATTAGTCTGGAAAGAAGCGCCTCTGAGTGCCTATATTTTTGAATTGCATGCAGGCGCACCTGACGGAAAGAAATTAGGCGAAGCCACATTGAATCCACCAGGGAATTCAAATCAAAAATCAGCAAAACTCCGTATTTCTTTTGATGCAATAAAAGAAGCCGTTAAGCAAAATCTTTATATAGTGAGCCATGCTAAAAATGCGTCAGAACAGAACCCGGTAGATGTTGTTACAATTGAACTTTTGTCGAGATAAACGATATAAGTGTTGATATTTAAGTTAAATCAGGTTCGGATTTGAGAAAGGCTGAATATGATCAGTTCACTCTTTTCGGACTTTTTTTATAGCACACTAATTTTTATCCGGATGTCAAAAAAGAAAATTTCACGCAGAAGATTTATGGTTGATACATCTTTGTCGGCCATGAGTTTTTTTATTGTACCGCGATATGTTTTAGGTAAAGGACATATAGCGCCGAGTGATAAATTGAATATTGCAGGTATAGGTGTCGGTGGTAAAGCAGAGGTGAATCTCCCATTAGCTTATAATAAAGGCACAGATAATATTGTAGCATTGTGTGATGTGGATGACAGGCAATCATTAAAAGGGAGAAAGCAATGGCCCGGAGCACCTTATTATAAAGATTTCAGAAAGATGCTTGATAAAGAGCATAAACATATAGATGCGGTAATAATAACCACTCCCGATCACATGCATGCAGTGCAGGCTCTGGCAGCCATGCAATTGGGTAAACATGTGTATTGCGAAAAGCCTTTGACGCATGATATATACGAAGCGCGAATGCTTACCAAAGCAGCGGAGCAATACAAACTGGTAACACAAATGGGCAACCAGGGTAGTAGCGGAGATGATACCCGGAAAATAGAAACCTGGATACAGGATGGGATAATTGGTAATGTACACACCGTGCATGTGTGGACCAATCGCCCAACCTGGCCGCAGGGAGTACCCAAACCTTCAGGAAAATTTGCAATACCGGCCGCATTGGACTGGAATCTATGGCTGGGTACTGCCCCCTGGCGGGAGTATCATCCTGCTTATCTCCCGGCAATTTGGCGCGGGTGGGTTGATTTCGGCTCTGGATCATTGGGGGATATGGGCTGCCATTTTATGGATGTCCCTTACCGAGCACTCAAACTGAAATATCCTGTTTCGGTAGAAACCAGTGTAGGCTCGGTATATACTGGTTTTTTTAAGGAAGCGATTTATAAAGACAGCTATCCGCCTTCGGCTAAAACACATATTCAATTCCCCGAACGTGAAGGTATGCCTGCGGTAGAAATGATATGGTATGATGGTGGTATAAAACCCAAAAGACCTGCAGAATTGTTGCCCGATGAAGAGATGGGTGAAATAGACGGAGGGATAATTTTTGAAGGAACCAAAGGAAAAATTATGGCGGGGTTATTCGGGAGGAATCCAACGTTGCTGCCTACCCGAAGAATGAAAGAACAAGTATTGCCTCCGTCAAAATATGAATTTGTGGAAGGCGGAATTGATGGACACCAGCAGCAATGGGTAAAAGCCTGTAAAAAAGGGTGGGGGGCATATACCAGTTCATCCTTCGATAAATCCGGGCCACTTACAGAAACTGTACTCATGGGAAACCTTGCTGTACTCAGTTACAATTATTACGAAACAAATACTAAGGGCGACAGAATATTTAATGGCAGAAAGCAATTATTGTGGGACGGGGAGAATATGCGAATCACTAATTTTGAACCCGCCAATCAGTTTGTGAAAAGAACTTACCGGAATGAATGGTAAATGAGATGAAGTGATCGGAAATGAGAGATTGATGACAGGATTGAGAACTGTGAGTAATCAATAGCTGATAACTGAATAGCTGAAATCTAACCAATGACAGTTTTCAATTCCTCCTTTAAATAATACCCGGTGTAACTTTCCTTACATTCCACCAGTGATTCAGGTGTACCTTCAAATAAAATACGCCCGCCATTGTCGCCACCTTCAGGACCGAGATCAATAATATGATCTGCCATTTTTATCACATCCATGTTGTGTTCTATCACCAATACGGTATTACCCCTGTCTGTTAGTTTATTCAATACATCCATCAGGTGCCGGATATCTTCAAAGTGCAGTCCTGTGGTAGGTTCATCCAAAATATAAAAAGTTTTACCTGTATCTTTCTTTGCCAGTTCTGTTGATAGTTTCACTCTCTGGGCTTCACCACCACTAAGCGTAACCGCACTCTGGCCAAGTGTAATATAGCCCAACCCCACTTCCTGTAATACCCTTATCTTCCGGTATAGGTAGGGAACGGCCTGAAAAAACTCAACTGCTTCATCTACCGTCATGTCAAGTACATCGCTGATGGATTTGCCCTTATAGCGGATTTCCAGGGTTTCCCGGTTATATCTTTTCCCCTGGCATTTTTCACAGTGTACATATACATCAGGCAAAAAATTCATTTCTATCACCCGCATACCGCCGCCTTCACACACATCACAACGACCACTTTTTACGTTGAATGAAAACCGTCCGGGAGTATATCCTCTTATTTTAGCTTCGGGTACAGCAGCAAATAATTGTCTGATCTCTGTAAAAAATCCACAATAAGTAGCGGGGTTACTGCGTGGTGTCCTGCCAATAGGCGACTGATCAATTTCAATTACTTTATCAATATTTTCCAGCCCTTTTACGCTGCCGTATTCCAGTGGTTGCACCCTCGAATGATAAGCGTGTTTTGCCAGTATCGGGTATATTGTTTCGTTGATGAGGGTAGACTTTCCGCTGCCGCTGACACCGGTTACTACGATCAATTTACCGAGCGGGAATTTCACGTTTACATTTTTGAGATTGTTGCCAGTAGCATTTTTAATCTCCAAAAACTTTCCATTACCCTTACGCCGTTCTTCCGGAATTTTAATAGACCGATGCCCGTTCAGGTAAGAAGAAGTCAGGGTATTCAGCTTCAGTAAATCCGATGGTTTGCCTTCTGCTACTATCTTTCCTCCACGCGATCCGGCAAGTGGGCCAATATCCACCAGGTAATCGGCAGCAAGCATGATATCTTTATCGTGTTCTACCACCAATACCGTGTTACCGATATCTCTCAAATGTTCAAGGGCGGTTATCAAACGGTGATTGTCGCGCTGGTGCAATCCAATTGAAGGTTCATCCAGGATATAGGTAATTCCCTGCAATTGTGACCCGATTTGTGTGGCAAGCCTTATGCGTTGTGATTCTCCGCCGCTAAGGGTTCTTGATGGCCGGTTAAGGGTAAGATATGTAAGTCCCACATCCAGTAAAAACCCAAGCCGCTCCCTGATCTCTTTGAGTATGTCTTTGGCAATAATATTTTGTTTTTCAGAAAGTCGCTTTTCAATTCCATCAAACCATTGCTTCAATGTATTAAGATTCAGATTGCTGAGTTCGGCAATATTTTTTTCATCAACCTTAAACCACAAACTTTCTTTTTTCAATCTTGCACCCTGGCAGGTTTCACAGGTTTTCAGTTCCATAAACTGCTCCACCCACTGTTGGATACTCTCACTGCTACCACCTGCAAACCACCGCCGCAACTGGTTGACAACGCCTTCGAACTCGGTAGCATACACCGGTCCGGAAAGATTCACCTCTTCAAAATTCGATTCGGTTTCGCTACTTCCTTTTTCATCTCCGTATAGTAGCAGGTTCATTACTTTTTCAGGCAGGTCTTTTATGGGTTTGTCAAGGCCGAATTTATTTTTTTTTGCCAGTTGCTGTACCTGTTTAAAAATATATGCCTCCCGTTCTTCACCCAGGGGTGCAATACCGCCTTCATTGATACTCAGCTCACGGTTTGGAATAACCGCTTCCATATTTACCTGGTATACCGACCCCAATCCTTTGCACACCGGGCAGGCGCCATAGGGAGAGTTGAATGAAAAGCTATTGGGGGAAGGCTCTTCGTAAGAAATGCCGGAATCTTCACACATCAGCATTTTGGAATAGAAGGCATCACTTCCGGATTTATTTATTGGTTCAGCGGGGCTGATAAATAAAAGGTCTTTGCCCAGTTTTAATCCCTGCTGCACACTCTGACTAAGTCTCAGCCTGAATTCTTCCTCCACCTTCAGCCGGTCTACTACTACTTCTATATCGTGAATCTTATAACGGTCAACCTGCATACGTGCGGTCAGGTCTTTAATTTCTCCATCCACTCTTACTTTCAGAAAACCTTTTTTTCGGACCTCTTCAAATAATTCACGATAGTGACCTTTGCGTCCACGCACCAATGGTGCAAGTATCGAAATTTTTTGTCCCTTAAATCTTTTGAAAATATTTCCAACAATCTCCTCTTCGCTCCATTTGATCATAGGTTTACCGGTGTTGTAAGAATAAGCATCACCTATTCTTGCAAACAGTAGTCGCAGGAAATCGTATACCTCAGTAACCGTACCTACTGTAGAGCGTGGGTTTTTATTAGTTGTTTTTTGTTCTATTGAAATGACAGGTGAAAGCCCTGTAATTTTATCTACATCCGGGCGCTCCATATCGCCGATGAATTGGCGGGCATAGGCGCCAAAAGTTTCCATATACCGGCGCTGCCCTTCAGCGTATATGGTATCAAATGCAAGTGAAGATTTACCACTGCCACTGATACCGGTAATTACGGTAAGTTTGTTTTTTGGAATACTAATATCAATATTCTTCAGATTATGCACCCTTGCACCAAACACCGCTATATGCTCCAGATCTGCAGATGCTGTCTCATCCATCCGTTTGTTGTCCTTTTCCTTTGCCATAAAAGATAGCGAAGATACTAAAAAAAGTAGCAAATATCTTTTTCTCAAATTCGAAAACCTGATTTTTATTAAAATATGTATTTTAACCTGCTTCTACTTTACGACCATTTTGAAGTGTTTCATTAATCCCGGGATTGTTATTGAAAATATAATATATGATCAGCAATAGACCCCTATCCTTTATTTTATGCCCCATAAATATTGAACATACTATTTTATACATTTTAAACGACGATGACGGAGGTCAAAGGAACAAAGCTGGCGGGGATTATAACTGCATGTCACTGCAAACACCTGAAGTGTTTCAGATATTGGTATAATCATTATAGAATCAAACTCAACAGCTATAGGTGAAGTGATGGTACATGAACAAAATAATAATACTGTTACTGTTAAGAGGCTGAGTTAAATTTAGTATAGTAGTATTGGGATGCAAAAAAAGAAATGAAATATCCACACGGATATTTCATTTCTTCATTAAAGTAATTTTTCCACTGGATTAAATAGCCGGTTATGCAGCTTGTTTTACAAATTGCACTTCAGCATTTATTCTTACTTCGTCACTTACTAAAACTCCACCGGTTTCAAGTGCAGCATTCCAGTTCAGTCCCCAGTCTTTTCTGTTTATCTTTCCACTCAGCGAAAAACCGGCTTTCAGGTTTCCCCAGGGATCTTTGTTAATACCACCAAATTCTACATCAAAGCTGACTTGTTTTTTAATACCCCTTATATCGAGTATACCATTCAACTTGTAATTATCATCATCAAGTTTAGTCAGTGAAGAGCTGGTAAACTTCAGTTCTCTGTGGTTTTCTGCGTCAAAAAAATCGGCGCTTTTTAAATGTTTGTCACGATCGGTATTATTGGTAAATACAGAGCCAGATTCAATATTCAGTTCAACACTACCCTTGCTGAAGTCATCGCTTTCTGTTAATATTACCGCATTAAATGCTCTGAATTCTCCTTTCACATTCGTAATCATCATGTGACGTACCTTAAAATCTATTTCGCTGTGTGCGGGATCTAAAACCCATTTTGTTTGATTTGCCATATTATTCTTTTTTCTTGTTTTGAATTAATAATGCAAAGGTGGCACACCAGGTTCTTGTAAAAATTCACCTGTGTTAATAAATGTGCAAACGGTTGTGGAATTATTTTTTGGGCACTAATTCCTTTCGGATACGGCTAAGCGACTGGGGTTTGATTCCAAGATAGGAGGCAATCAGGTATTGGGGTATGCGTTGATTGAATTTTGGATGCAGATTTGAAAATTCCATGTAGCGAGATTCCGCGTCTTCGCTGTTTGTTTTGGCAAGACGGTATTGGAATGCCACGAGGGCATTCTGGGCCAGCAGGCGGAAAAAGCGGTCAATTTCCGGGCACAGTTCACATGCTTTCTGAAAGTTTTGTTTGTTTAACAACAGCATCTGTGAAGGCTCGAGTGTTTCAATGGTATATATGCCTTTCCGGTCTGAAAAAAAGCTGTACAAATCAGATATCCAGTACCCCTCAAGAGCAAACTGTATTGCATGTTTTTCTCCTTTCTGGTCAATGAGATAAGAATAACAGGCGCCCTGTTCTATAAAATAAGAATAACGGCAGATCTTTCCCTCTTCTGCCAGTATTGTTTTTTTGTCGAATGTCTTAGGAAATACACAGTCAGCAAACTCACTAAAAACGGCATCACTGATGGAATGCCCCAAAGTTGTTTCAATATTTTGCCGTAACAATGGATACATATAACAACTTTTCCCTGGTTAAACTTTTTGGTATATGTGCATATTACACAATTTATGATAAACCTGAAAACCAGATTTGAAAATGGAATTATTTTTTTTGAGGATACAAGATGAAAAAATGATTTCACACAATAAGAAAAAAATCTTTGTATACCTCTGCGAATACTTTGTGCTCTTTGTGAAAAATACATTTCACGCAAAGACGCAGAGAAAATACACCCAGAGAACGCAAAGAGTCAAAACCTTAGCACCCTTTGCACTCGCTGCGCCTCTGCGTGAAAAACCTCATCCTGCATCGCCGCTTCCCCAAAAAATACGTAGCATTGTACCAAACTGAGCGTATGATTATTAGATATACAACTCTATTTTTGAGTTTTTTACTCTGGACAAACTTTATTGTAGCGCAAAATGATAAGGATTATACCTGGTGGAATCCAGCTACAAATGCATTCCCCACAATTGAAGGACAGGCATGGCCGGGGACTGTAAAAAATTTTTATGATCGTCTTCCAGCCAAAGCGGAGCAGCAGGTTAGAAAAGATGTATGGAATTTATCCAGACACAGTGCAGGTTTGTATATAAAATTCAACAGTGATGCAAAGGACATCGTAGTGCGCTATACTGCCATCAATAGGGATAATTACGCTATGCCACACATGCCTGCCACAGGAGTAAGCGGTATTGACCTCTATGCCATTGACCATAGTGGCAAGTGGGTGTGGGCGCCAGGAAAATATTCATTTGGTGATACCATTACTTATAAGTTTTCCAATATGGAAGTAGATAAGGATTACCGCAGCCGTAACTTTGAGTTCAGGTTATTCCTTCCACTATACAATGGCGTTAGCTGGATGGAAATAGGAGTTCCTAAAGGAAATAGTTTTCAACCACTGCCACTGACAAAAGAAAAACCTATCGTATTTTATGGCACCTCCATTTTGCAGGGAGGCTGTGCTTCCCGGCCCGGTTTGGCCTGGACTTCTATGGTAGAGCGCAGGCTTGATTGTCCGGTTATCAATCTTGGTTTTTCAGGTAACGGGAGACTGGAGACTGAAGTCATTGATCTCATTAATGAAGTAGATGCAAAGCTTTATGTTTTGGATTGTATCCCCAATATGGTGCATAGTGGACTGTTTTCTGATGAAGTACTGGCATCTCGCATTACTAATTCCATAACAAGCATACGGCAAAAGCATCCGGATGCGCCAATACTGCTTGCCGCACACAGTCTCAGCAGCCACTCAGGTATAATAGATTCTTCCCGTAATATCAACAGCGAAATATCCAACGCAATACAGACAAGAGTATATGATAGTTTAAAAAACAGTGGTATACAAAACCTCTATCTGCTTACCAGTAAAGACATAGGATTTGATATTGATGCCACAGTTGACGGAGTGCATCCCAACGATATAGGTATGCGGTATTACGCTGATGCATATACGAAAATCATTCGGTCTGTATTGCATGAGGAAGAAGGGACAAACACCAGCATGAAACCTGTAATACAAACAAGGGATGGATATGACTGGCGCGGCAGGCATGAAGCCATTAAGGCCCTTAACTTAACTGATCCGCCACAAAATGTTTTTATTGGTAATTCCATTATCCACTTTTGGGCAGGAAAACCCGATGCCGGAATTATCAGGGGTGAAGATTCCTGGAATAAATATCTTGCACCCCTGGGAGTACGTAATATGGCTTTTGGCTGGGACAGGATTGAGAATGCATTATGGCGTATATACCATGGAGAATTAGATGGTATTCATCCCAAACATATTGTAATAATGCTGGGCACCAACAACCTGCAAATGAATACTGATGTTGAAATTATTGCGGGTCTCAGACACCTGCTTAAGGCTATATATTTGCGCCAGCCTAAAACCAGTATACTTCTTTCAGGCATTTTTCCGAGAAGTAATTTGGAAACCCGTATTGCAAAACTCAATACTCAAATAGCCATGCTCGCAGCACAGGAAAAAGTAAAATTTGTAAATCCCGGAAAAGTTTTACTGGCACCCAATGGAAGGATCAATGAAGCATGGTTCAGCGATGGTGTGCATCCTAATGCAACCGGGTATAATAAGCTGGCGCCTATCCTGGCGGGATACCTGAAGAATTAATTGAAGTACCGGCTGATAGTTTTTTTATTTGTACTATTTATTGCAGATGTCATTTGAATATACAATAAACAACACCTGTTTGAGCGCTTAAAGGTTTAGTATCTTAGTAAGTACAATTATCAAACTTACCATGAAACAATATTCAACCGGCATACTACTTTCTGCAGTCTCTTTACTTTTTTCAATTGTCACATTTTCCCAGAAAATTAAAACCCCTGAAGCCCGGGTGCAGTGGTTTAAAAAAGCCCGTTTCGGGATGTTCATCCACTGGGGATTATATAGCGCTGCCGAAGGAATCTGGGAAGGGGAACGATTAAGAAACAGTAACAACTATGCGGAGTGGATTTACTATCGTAACCGGATTTCAAAAGAGGAATATATTTCTCTGGCGAAAAGATTTGACTGGAAAAAAATTGACCCTGAAGCATGGGTACTGCTGGCAAAGAAAGCAGGAATGAAATATATTATTATTACGGCCAAACATCATGATGGCTGTGCGATATGGAATTCTAAAGTCAGTGATTATAATCTCAGCAGGCTCTGTGGTACCCAACGCGATGTGCTTAAAGAATTAGCTGCTGCATGTAAAAAACATGATATCAAACTTGGATTTTATTATTCACACTGGCTCGACTGGGAAGATCCTAATGGCTGGGATCATAACCAGGAACTTACCGGCAAAGTAACAGATGAGCAATACAATAGCTACTGGCAACAGAAAGTGTTACCACAGTTAAAAGAATTGCTTACCAACTATGGCGATATTGCTATGCTGTGGTTTGATATGTGGGTGGACTACAAAACTACTATTGTCAAAAAGGAACAACTGGAACAGGTAATCAGCCTGGTGCGGACTTTACAACCCAACTGCCTGATCAATTCACGCCTTGGACTTCCTGCTGATACGCCCGGTATTGATTTTCAAACTCTCGGCGACAACCAGTTTGGAACGATGTACATAGACCAACCCTGGGAAACACCCGGCACTATTGCACACTCGTGGGGATATAATGCGCTGGAAAATCAATGGAAATCCACCTCACAATTACTTGAATCGCTTATTGATAATGTAAGCCTTAATGGTGGATATACACTTAATATTGGTCCGCGTGCCGATGGTTCTGTTCCTTATGAAGGGGTAAGCAGACTGGAGGATATAGGTGCATGGATGGCCAAAAGTGGTGAATCAGTTTACGGGAGTACCGGTCTTGGGTTAAGAAATGGACAGTATGACTGGGGCAGAATCACTACAAAGAGTGCTGGCAACAAACAAGATGTATACCTGCAAGTATATAATTGGCCGCTCGATCATATCCTGCGCGTGACAGGCATCTTGTTAAAACCTCAAAGCATGGTACTGATCACTCCATCAGGTAAAAAGATATTGTCATTTACGCAGCTGGGGCCGTTGATGCATATTCAATTGCCTGATCAGCCGGGTGATCATTTTGTTTCTACAATTGTTTTGCATTACGAGCAGCCCGTTGACCTCGACAGGCAGGTGACGGCAGAATCAACTTTCGGCGGCTTTGCGCTCAGCGGGCAAAATACTGCAGACCATTCAGCAGTATTTCAGTTGGTAAATTATGACGGCTTACGCCCAACTCATTTGGTAATTGATCATTCCGGCAGCCTGGCGTGGAGGCTGTATATACCTGAAGCGGGAAGCTATAAGGTAAATCTTTCTTTCCATAACGCTTCAGGCACTGATATGGCAGTGGATGTATCCGCTGCCGGTCAGGTGATCCACAGGCAGTTGAAGCCAACAGGTAAAGTGGTTGTGGAGCCTCACGACAGCTATACCGAAGAATTTGCAGATAATCGTATCGGCATATTTAATTTTCCGAAAGCCGGTTTTTACGAAGTAACCTTAAAGGCTAATCCCGCAGCAGGAGAAAAGCTGCTCTTTAACAGGATATGGGTGGATAAAGAGAAATAGGAAAAAAATAAAGGGTTCAGGATATTAAAAAATTCGAAACCCTTTATCCTTTTTATTTTCTAATTCAGTACGCTGATATTAGTAACCCGGGTTTTGTTGCGCTTCTTTTTGATCAGGAGTTAATGCTTTTCCTCCTAATTGTATACCATCGAGATAAGTTTGCGGTATAGGCCGTAATACATGAAAGTCATGTATATTAGGCGACGCCTGATAATTAAATGCCCTGACACGGGGTACCAGTGTTTTTGTTCTTGAAAGGTCTTCCCAGCGTTTGTACTCACCACAAAGTTCTCTTGAACGCTCATCCAGTACCAATGCCAGCATCCGGTCGTAATCATTAGTTAATCCTAAATGTGAGATTACATATTCATCTCCTTCAGGAAGAGAATTAATATCTGTTATTGCCAGGCTTGCAGAGGCATCTGTAGTAACCGAAATATTATTCGATTCGTAATAAGAGTTTTCCGGCATAAAAGAATTTTTATCCGGGCTTTGCCCTGAGGTAGATGCTCCTAGTGCGCCACCTCCGTCATAATAGGCTGCACGATTTTCCCCGCTTGCAAACTGGGCACGGGTGCGGACTGCATTGATATATGGAAGTGCATCTGCGTAAGAGCCGCTGCCACTTTTAGCAAGCCTGATTTTGGCTTCGGCTGCAATCAGGTAGGTTTCTGCAGAACGGGCAAGATTCATATCACGCAGTCCTCTTTGGTCATTTAATGCCACTCTTGAGCCATCTAAGTGTTTGCTTAAAGAAGGAAATCTTACATCATTATACATTGCACCATCGGCAGTTGTCCCGGCGGGATAAGCGATATAAGCATTGGGAATGGTTTTACCGGTACCGCTATAAACCACTACATTATTAAGCTTGTAACTGGAGAAACGGTTATCGCCGGGTTGGTTAATGATATATATTATTCCAAGATCACCGTTTTGATAATACCCTCCTGAAGCTTTATTCAGCCTGCTTTTTGTGCGAAAACTTTTCCAGAACCTGGAGTCATTCACCATGTCATATAATCTATACATATAGTACGTGGTGCGTAAACGACTGTAGGGTCTGTCGCCGGTAATGTCACGCTGCATCTGTGGCAAATCATCATACCTGGAGGTAAAATAAAGGTGCTGTGTATTGCTGCCATTGGTAGAAACATCTGCGGTAAACTGTGCTGAGAGGATCAGTTCAGAGAGTTGTTCATTGGCTCCGTCAGGATCAGTATAATGCCAGAGATTAGCAAAATTGCTGGTTAACGGATATTTGGCAATCACTTCATCACATAAGGGTATAATAGCAGCAAGGTCGGCTGCTTTAGTGGAAGAATTCCACGAATCATTAATTTCACTGGCCCGGTATAAATAGGCTTTTGCAAGGTAATGGGCGGCAGCATATTTGGTGAGCTTTGCGGGCGAACCCGAAGAAGGCAAAATATTATATGCCTGGGTGAAGTCATCTATGATTTGTGTGTACACTTCAGCAGGAGAGGCTCTTGTAAATTCCTGTTCAACAGTGGTACTTGGTTTGGTTTTAAGGGGTACCCCGCCATATTGGGAAACCAGTCGCAGATAACTATAGGCTCTGAAAAAATATCCTTCGCCTAAAGCAGTTTTTTTGATATCGTCAGAAGTGGATGTACTGGCTGTTGCATTTTCTATCAACAGGTTGGCATCTCCTATACCAATGTAAAGGTTATCCCACTGGGTATTTGCTAAAGCTGTATTACCATTGTTGATGGTAACTATGGAATTAAATCCCACATCGTAACCGTTCCATACCCCGTTTGATGGATCACCACCTACGCAAAACTCATCCACACCGTAATTGGTGGCGCAGTATGCCCACTCGCCATTAAACGGAGCGCTGAATACCTGGTAGTAAGTTCCTGTTGAAAGCGAAAGGATGCCTTCATCCGTTTTATAAAAGTCCATTCCTCTCGCAGTCTCCAAACGTTCTTTCAGGAAATCTTTTTTGCAGGATGATACAAAGATGAAACCTGAAAAGAAGAATATCTTTATAAATAGTTTTATCGTGTTCATTTTATTGTAATTTTTTCTGTGAATCGTTTCTGTTAAAATGTTGCGTTAATTCCAATAGTAATCCCCCGGTTGTAAGTAGGTTCTACTACATCCATATCCATCCAACTGATCTTTGAAAAAAGCATCCCGGGATTAACTACCTGTACATATATTTTTAAGCCGGAGATCGCTGAAGTCTTAAGGGTTTTGCTGGTCAGGTTATATCCAAGTGATATATTTCGAATCTTGATAAATGAAGCTTCTTTATAACCCAGGGCAGGGTAATAAGCATCACCACTCCCTTCGGAATACACAGGTTTCTGGTACTCGGCATTCATATTGTTTTCATTATAATAATTGATCGTACGCTGAACGCCGCGTGCAGTTTCTGATTCACCGCCTGTATTATAAAAATATTTTAAACGACCGTACAGAAAAATGGAGAGCTCAAACGACTTGTAAGAAAAAGAATTGGTCATCCCTACAATCCATCTGGGTCTGGTGTTGCCAATAATTACCCGATCAAAATTTGCATCAATAGCAGTATCGCCATTAATGTCTGCGGGTCTTACTTTTCCGGCTGAGAAAGCAGCACCCTTTGCATTGTATAATTTGTAAGTGGATGAATCTTCAAGATGCCAGAGCCCTGCGCCTTTATATCCGTAAATTACTGATAAGGGCTGCCCTATAAACCAGGTATTATTGATGTCATCTTGTTTTCCGTTCGATAATGAAACGATATGATCATTTTGCCAGGAGACACTGGCAGTAGTTGTCCATTGGAAGGATTTTGTATTGATATTTACAGATGTCAGACTCAGGTCTAAACCTTTGTTTGCTGTTTCACCCACATTGGCAAATGTTGTAGTATATCCACTAACTGTAGGAATAGACATTTGCATCAAAAGATCTGTTGTTCTTGATTTATAGAAGTCTAAGCTACCCGACAACCTTCCTCTTAACAGTGAGAAGTCAACACCTATATTGTATTGTGTAGTTTTTTCCCATCCCAGATTTTGGTTTGCCAGAATCGTGGAAGGTATAGAGCCGGATGTTATTGTATTCATGTACGGATAAAAGAGAGAAGTTATTGCTCCCTGTGTAGCATAAGGATCAATTGCTGAATTGCCAGTAACACCAACACCGACCCTCAGTTTTAAATCATCCACCCAGGGGGTGTTATTCATAAAGTTTTCTTTGCTCACCCTCCAGGCAAAGGCAGCCGAAGGGAACCACGAAAATTTATGACCTTCAGCAAGCTGAGAAGCACCATCCCTGCGTGCTGATGCTGTTAACAGATACCTGTCGTTGTAGCTATAGTTGATACGGGCCATATACGACTGTAACTGGCTTTGAATGTGGTCTGAGGAGTACCCGGTGAGGTTCGCCGACGGAATATAACTTTTAGATAATGCATTCCATTTCTGGCTGGCAAATGCGATACCGTTAGCAGAAATAAAGCTGTTCTCTTTTGAATATTGTGTCTGGCTGTGCAGTAAAGTGACCCCAAAATCATGCCTGCCTATACTTTTGTTATAATAGATCAAATGATCCAGGGTATAGGAGAAGGTTTGAGTTTTTGAAAGTGAAGCAGAATTTGCCCCGCTGCTAATCACTGAATTTCCATCTATATAAGTGCCATCGCGGTAGTTTGAGAAATCGGGGCCAAAGTTCACCCGATATTTCAGGTTTTTCAAAGCCGGTATAATTGCTCCAAAATCTATCTGCCCGTTGAAACTGCCAAAAGCCCGGAGTGTTGCTCTCTGATCCTGATTGAATGTCCATTCTTCAGCAACATTTTTGTATGAAACATCACCTCCGGGGTAAAAAATCCTGTTGCCGTCGGCATCATAAGGTACTGCATAGGGGAATAAAGCTCTTGCAGATTCATAGATACTGGAACTTGATGATACAGTGGTGGCTCCTGTTCCGGATTGGCCATATTCCTGAACACCATAAGAAACATTCAGGTTACTACCCATAGAAAACCATTTAGTAGCTTTAATATCAACATTAATGACTCCTGAATACCTTTTAAAGCTTTGTCCTTTTTGCGTTCCTCTGTTATCTAAGTATCCAAAGGAAGCATAAGTTTTTATTCTTTCATTTCCACCACTAACACTCAAATTGAGATTATGGGTGATACCGGTTTGGGTTACCATTCCCCTCCAGTCGGTGGTTTGCACTTTAGATCCGTCCCAGGTTCCCGATGCCCAACCCTTTTCGATATTTGCCCAGGCTGATGGGTCACTGGTGGCAAGGAAGATCACTTTGTCGTTGGCAATAGTAGGTGCGTCGCCCCGGGGATAAGTTGCGGGATTTTTGTAATAATAAGCCCAGCGGCGAAAAGTGATATAATCTGCCGCATTGAACATTTCTTTTCTGTCTTCAAGAGTTTCAAAAGTTGTAGCAAGGTTAAGATTCAGGTTTGTTTTACCGGCTTTTCCCTGCTTTGTAGAAACTATCACTACGCCATTGGCGCCACGCGATCCGTAAATTGCTGTGGCAGATGCATCTTTTAACACATCAATGGACTCAATATCATTTGGATTTATGTTATCTATACCTCCTGTCATCAGGGGAATACCATCCACAACGAAGAGCGGAGAGTTTGATGCGGTTAAAGAGCGCACACCCCGGATATTAATACTACCCACAGTACCGGGGCGTTGGGCGGAAGTAATATCCACACCTGCCACTTTGCCCTGCATGGCTTCGAGGGCATTAGACACCGGGCGAGATTTGATATCTTTTTCGCTGATACCCGCAACAGCTCCGGTTACATCTTTCTTTTTTACAGTACCATAACCAACAACAACAACATCAGCTAATGCACCTGCATCCTGCTTTAATGCAAGTGTTACTTTTCTTGTTCCCTTTAACGACATTTCCTGGCTGATATAACCTACAAAGCTTATCACCAAAACGGCGTTAGGGGAGGGAACATTGATAGTAAATGTTCCGTCATTACCGGTTAGTGCTGATGCAGAACTTCCCTTAACAATAATCGTGGCACCTGATAGCGGTTGATTATTTTCGTCTGTAATTCTTCCTGAAACCGAAGTGGTTTGAGAAAAACTAATGGAGAGGATACAAAGTGAGAAAAATAAAAGACCAATACTTTTCAGCAGTAGTTTTTGTTTCATGTGGCAATTTTATATTAATAAATGTCATTAGTACAACAAATCTAACAAATCTAACATCAAATTGGGTCATACACC
>JAFDXG010000149.1 GCA_018268105.1 Bacteroidota bacterium
CTTTTGGAATTGCCGATGTTTTGCTTTCAATAACAGCAACAATATTGTTTTTATTCATCCAATACATTCTCAAAAAACCTGTAATGAATAAAATGGGCATTGCAATTGCCATTATCCAATGCAATAACCTGTGAAATAGAGTGAATTTTTGTTGGGATTTCATTACATGGAAAATTTAGTTAAAATACTTATGATATTCCTGATACGAATGTTGCAGTTGTGAAACAATTTCATTTGCTTTTGTTGCATCCGTTTCATTTTCCAACGTCTTCACTATATTAAGATGCGGGTGTAGCCATTTGTGCAGTTCATCGTGGCTTTTTCCGTCCATTGTACAACTTTTTATGAGCTGGTCGTTTTGGTCGTTTAATTTTTGAGCTAATGCTTTATAATCGGTTTGGTTATTCTGAATATAGGTATTTACCAGTTCTTCGCCTTTCAATACAAACGGTTTCATTTCTTCGTTCACCAACCATTTTTCGCCATTGTTGAGTTCAATAGCTTCGGAACTCTCATCGTGTTGATGTTCTGTGTGGTTTTCAGTTTCCTGATGTGTGGTTGATTTTTCAGGAGAATTATTACAACTCCACAAAAACAAAATGCTAATTCCTAAAACAAATACATTCTTCATATTTCTAATTTTTAATAATTAATTCTTAATTCTTTTCTATCATTTTCAATATACCATCTAAAACGGTTTTTCCGTCTTTTACAAGATTTGATTTATGTCCTGATAATTTCCATTTCAATACGGTCATTCTCATTCCCCCAATAATTATGGTTGTTAGGGTAGAAGCTCCAATCAATTTTTTGTATTGCCCTTTTTCTTGCCCTTTTACAATATTTGTTTTTACATATTCCTGCATCATATCCATAATTTCAGCCACTTTATTACTCAAACTTTCATCAAAATGGAAAATACTTTCTGCAAAGATGACACTCACAATGGCAGGTTTGTTTGTAAAGGTTTGCAGTTGAGAATTAAAAATCGCTCTTAATTCATCTGCTGTTGTATCAGACGGCTTAAAAGAAATAGATTGAATACGGTTTTTCATTTCTGTTTTGAAGTATTCCAATAAACTCAATAAGATTTCATTTTTACTTTTAAAATGTCTGTATAATGCAGGTTCAGATAATCCAATATCTTCTGCCAATGTTTTAATTGTCAAATTCTGAATACCATATTTTGAAATTCGGTCGGTAGCCGCTTCCATTATTTCTATTTGTCTGTCTGTAAATTCTTGCATACTTGTCTAAATTATTTTTATGTTAGTTAGTATTCACTCGCAAAAGTAAGAACTAATATTATACTGTGCAAATAAAATTCAAAGAAAGTCTTGATTTATTGTTTACTCACTCAGAGCGTAGGTAAAAAAGTGGCTCTTTTGGTTTTGCGAAGCGTTGGCTTGTGTGTCGGGCAAAACCAAATGTGCCACTTGTGCGGTAGAAATAAAATTGAATTAAAAAAAGTGCGGTGGAAAAAATAAAAAATACAGAAGGGTCGGCAATGAGTGTCGGCTTACTTGTTGTTTAATTGTCAAAATGGTTTGCTGTTCTGTTTAAGTTTTGGTTGTCTGTTTAATGTTCGGAGTGTCGTCCTACCATTGGCTATAACGCCCGGGCTTTGCGCAGGCGGGATATTAGGATTCCCTTCTGCCCCCGACCGATGCCAAATTTATAATTAAATGTTCATTGTTATTCAGAATGCTAAATATTATTCTTTCAGCCCGGAACCACTGCTGAAACCTGCCCAACGGCTCACTTGCCCCACTCCTGCACCGCTTGCGCAAAACCTCATGTAAGGTGCTGGCGGTCGAATCTAAAAAAGCTACTAATAAAACATACAGTATGTCAAAACCAAAAAAACGAACAAAGTTTGAAATTCAAAAAAAGCACGCTTCAAAAAAAGCCAGGATGTCCAATCATAGTAAACTTTTTAGCCAAATATAGGTTTATTGTCCACCGAAAAATGTTACAGCCAACTAAAAACCCTAAGGACAGGTACCTGCTTAATAAACTTTTTGTAAAGTGAAAGAAGTTAAACTGTCCACCGAAAAAGCAAACAGGAATTTAAAATACTCGAACCTGCGGTGCTTAACAAAAAGTAGTATCGGAAATGAATTAAAAAGTAGTCGTCACTGTACCGGCATGAAACGTCAGGTTATAATTCAAGCCCTCGTTACAATAATTAAAGAATCACAAAAATGATAAAAAGTCATTGTTCAAATGTTATCTCAGGGTACACAATCAAAATAAATCACTCTGTCCAACAAATAAAACCGTAAAAATCTAAAGTACCCGAAAATTCTACTTCTGTTCTAAATAATTTTCAAATCTAAATTTTGAATGCGAAGAAAACGAAAGGTACGTTTCGATCAGGTCAAACCAGCTTGCACCTTACGCCCGGGCTTTGCGCAGGCGGGATATTAGGATTCCCTTCTGCCCCCGACCGGTGCCAAATTTATAAATAAATGTTCATTGTTATTCAGAATGCTAAATATTATTCTTTCAGCCCGGAACCGCTGCTGAAACCTGCACCACGGCTCACTTGCCCCACTCCTGCACCGCTTGCGCAAAACCTCATGTAAGGTGCTGGCGGTCGAATCTAAAAAAGCTACTAATAAAACATACAGTATGTCAAA
>JAFDXG010000014.1 GCA_018268105.1 Bacteroidota bacterium
CCGCCATTAACTATAACTGATGACGAAATCAAAAGGGGTTGCAATATTATTATTGCCGCTATTGAAGACAGCTTATAACATTGGATGAAAATATATTGAAAACAATCTCTCTGTATGTCCGACAATAAAGCCATTATCGAAAAATTTTATACTTCCTTTCAGCAGTTAAATGCAGCGGGTATGAACAGTTGTTACAGCGATGATATCATTTTCAGCGACCCGGTCTTTATGATACGGAACGGAGATGAAGTAAGGGCAATGTGGGAGATGCTTTGTAAGAATGCTAAAAATTTTTCACTCACCTTCTCCGATATTGAGTTGCTGGATGAAGAATATGCCACCTGCAAATGGCAGGCAAAATATACGTTTTCCAAAACAGGGCGTTTGGTTGCCAATAATGTAAAGGCATATATGCGTATTATTGACGGGAAAATTACGGAACATAGCGATGCCTTTAGATTGAGTACCTGGATAGGACAGGCGCTGGGCTGGAAAGGATTAATTTTTGGCTGGACGGGTTTCCTGAAAAGAAAAGTGCAGCACAACGCAAGTGCAGCACTGCTAAAATATATGGATAGCAAAGCTGTAACTAAACATTAAACTATTATCTGAATTAGTTCCTTTTTTCTGTTTTAGTAATGATACAAAACCATTAAGTTTATAAATACTAAACCTCTGCTAAAACTGCCAGCCATTTGTTTTCCAGAAAAAACTTTTTCATACTCACTTTTTCCAAAGAAAATATTTTTTAATAAATTTTTTTTGTATAAAAATCAGCCATTAACATTCTGTTAGTAAAAAACATTAATTTAGTGCCCTTATACAAAATTAACGCACTGATAATATTTCTTATGCCTTTTATTTACATCCCTCAAAGACTTTTGTTTTCTTAATCAATTATTTTTTTAAACTAAACCCACATGTATGCTTATGACTCGAAAGCTATGTAACTGGCGTAATTTTTTCGCCATTTTAGTGATTTTGGGCCTCCCTTTTTCAGCCCTTGCACAACAGATAGTTACCGGAAAGGTTACTGACTCCAAAGGCGGCAGCCTGGCTGGCGTGAATGTTCTTTTAAAAAATTCCACAAGCGGAGTAATTACCAATCAGGATGGTCAGTATTCTATCTCTATCCCTTCTAAAAAAGCAACTCTAATTTTTTCATTCATAGGATTTGCTACAAAGGAGATTGATATTGATGGACAAACTTCTCTCAATGTATCCCTTTCCGAAGGATCTCAACAACTGGATGAAGTGGTAGTAACAGCCATTGGAATTAAACAACAAAAAAGAAGGCTTGGTTTTACCACCCAGGAAGTAAAGACCGAACAATTGGCTAACTCCCGTACCATGAATATGGGAACTGCACTATCGGGGCAGGTAGCCGGTCTTACTGTTACTAACCCTACAGGTATGTTTCAAAAACCAGCCTTCGTTTTACGAGGCAAAACACCTTTAATTGTAATTGATGGTGTGCCGGTTGAAACAGATTTCTTTGATGTATCAGGAGAAGACATTGATAATATCAACGTATTGAAGGGAGTAGCGGCTTCTGCCCTGTATGGAACAAGGGGAAAAAACGGTGCTATTCTTATTACCACTAAGAATGCCAAAAAAGAAGGCATGGAGATAAATGTGACAACGAACAATATGATCACTGCCGGTTTTACCGTATTCCCCAAAACACAAACAGAGTATGGCAGCGGATCAAATGGTCAATATGAATTTTGGGATGGTGCTGACGGAGGAATTTCCGATGGGGATATGACATGGGGCCCACGATTAAATGCCGGAGTAAAAGTTCCACAATGGAATAGCCCTATCCGTAATAAACAAACCGGAGAAACTATTGAATGGTATGGAGATGTAAAAGGTACTATCTATGATGATCGTTCAAAATACGAACGTGTGCCTACCGATTTTGTATATCATAACAACCTGAAAGACTTTTTAAGAACTGGGGTTGTGAGTACCAACACTTTTTCTGTAGCGTACAGAGGACAAAGAGCCCGTTACTATGCTTCAGGCAAATATGCCTATCAGAAAGGGCAGGTTCCCAATATGTCGCTGAACACAGGTAGCCTGAATTTCAATGCTGCTTTTGATGTTACTTCAAATTTTACATTGGAAACTTCGCTTTCTTATAATAAAGTGTACTCGCCCAACTATCCACGCTATGGATATGGACCCAAAAACCATATTTACACTATTCTTATATGGATGAGTGATGATGTAAATGGTAAAGATTTGAAAAACCACATGTGGGTGCCCGGGCTGGAAGGATACCGTCAGGCAAATTATAACTATGCCTGGTACAACAACCCTTATTTTGCTTCATACATGCTTGAACAATTGCAAAACAGGGATGTGATAGATATGCAGGTAAAAGCAAATTGGAAAATTACAAAGGACTTAAATTTTCAGATAAGAGGAAACGGCAGGAACGTATCCAATTTTGAGACGATGAAAAGTCCTAAGTCTTATATGAATTACGGGGATTCAAGAAATGGTGACTATAAAATCTGGAATACCCATCAGTTGAATTTTGACGCTGATGCATTGGTAAGCTACAATAAGGAAATTACAGACAATATTCAATTGGGTATAAATGCAGGTACATCTATTTTCAACCGGACATATAACCAGGAATATCAATCTTCTGATGGTTTAATTGTTCCGGCAGTATATAGCCTTAACAATACTCAGGGTCCGGTACAAGCATCCAACAATCGCCAGGAAAAATCAATCCGGAGCGTATACGGTGCAGCCAACCTCGATTTTTATAATGCAGTCTTCCTGAGTTTTACAGCTCGTAACGACTGGTCATCCACTCTGCCTGCCAATCACAACTCCTATTTTTATCCTTCTGTATCATTGAGCACCATGGTATCAGAACTGGTGAAAATGCCGGAAGCTGTAAGCTATCTTAAATTATACGGTTCATGGGCACAGGTATCCAGCGATCTGGATCCTTATAGTATTTATTCGGTGTACAACAAGGGTATTACCTACGGATCCACTCCATCGGTGTATTATCCTGCAGGTATTGTGAACCCTAATATTCTTCCTGAAAAATCTTCATCTTACGAAATGGGTTTGTCAACAGGTCTTTTCAATGATCGCTTGACCCTTGATTTTACCTATTATAATATAAAAGATGAAAATCAAATCATTAACTTAAGCATTTCAGAAGCGTCTGGTTTTACTACTCGTAAAGTGAATGGCAACGTGTATAAGACCAACGGATATGAAGTAGTAGCCGGAATAAAAGCTATAAGGAACAAAAATTTCAGATGGGATCTCTCTGTAAATTGGTCGAGATATGTTAAAAGGATTACAGAAATATATGGCGACCAGCCTAAATATGGAAGTCTGTTCTTAAATGACAGAACGGACAGTTACTACGCAACTGTATGGCAAAAAAGCGCTGACGGTAAACTGATATTGGGTGCAAATGGTTTGCCAATCAGAGATGCTTTTCAGCATAACCTTGGTCATCTGGATCCATCATGGCGGCTTGGATTGCTCAATAAATTTAATTATAAAGGATTTGATATTGGTATTGATATTGACGGGGTTTGGGGAGGAATTATGAACTCTACTACACACGAAAAAATGTGGTGGGGTGGCAGACATCCTAATTCTCTTGAATACAGGGCTGCAGAATATGCTGCCGGTCATCCGATATATGTTCCTGACGGGGTAGTGGTAGTGGAAGGCGAGTTAAAGCGAGATGTTCTGGGGAATGTAATTTCAGATACCAGGAAATATACTCCTAATACTACTGCAGTAAGCTGGCAAACCTGGGGACAGCAATACCCTTACCGGGCAAGAGTTACTGAAAGCGAGAACAAAAAATTTGCAAACACTTTTGACCGTTCATTCTTCAAATTGCGCAGGGTTGCCGTTGGTTATGAACTTGGAAATGTAGTGAAACTCGGCAATACCATCAAGGGACTATATGTTCAGGCTTACGGATATAATCTTTTAATGTGGAAGAAAATGCCATTGCTGGATCCGGATTACGAAATTGGTAATGATGGAAATTTACAAGATCCTTCTCCACGGTATTTAGGTCTTTCCATCAATGTGAAATTATAGTTACGAAACCTTTTAAAGAATTAATGAAATGAAAAAAATATTAATATTATATATCGCAGTGTTTAGCGGATTAGCTTCCTGCAAAAAACTGGAAGAGATTAATGTGGATCCGAACAGGGTTACCGAAACACACCCGCAGTTACAACTTACCCAAATTGAATGGGATGCTTTCCAGTTTAATATAGGCACAAGCTCGCTATATGCTGAAAAGATGCTGGTGCAAACTGACGGGGAAAGCTCCGGACAATACTACAAATGGGACCGATCTGATTTTACGGCTTACTCCAAAATGAGAGATGTAACAAAGATGATAGAAGAAGCAAACCGTATCAATGACAAGTCCTATGTAGCATTGGGAAAATTCTTCCGTGCATTTTATTTTCTAAATCTAACGCTTACGTTTGGCGATGTTCCTTATTCACAGTCTTTACAGGGCGAAACCCAGGAAAAATACACTCCACCTGTTTATGATAAACAAAAAGATGTATTTAAGGGAATTTTGGCTGAGTTAAAAGAAGCTAACGATTTGCTGGCAGCCGAGAATACCATTATTGCTGGTGATATCATTTTTGGAGGGAGCGTGGAAAAATGGCGTAGAACCATTAACGCATTTCGTTTAAAAACGCTTATGTTGCTTTCCAAAAAAGAAGGTGATGCCGATCTGAATATTAAATCCGCTTTTGCACAAATTGTTAATAATGAGCCGCTTTTTACCAGCGGAGATGATGATGCAAAATTAGTTTTTTTAAACCAGGAAGGTAACCGCTATCCGGAATTCAACTCCAGTAGTTATGGCTCAGGTATGTATATGGACTCAACCTTCATCCGTCGTTTGCAGGACAGACAAGACCCCAGGTTGTTTATATACTGTACCCAAACTAAAAACGCTGAAGATGCCGGACTGGCTATTGATAATTTTGCAGCTTATGAAGGCGGCGACCCTGCTGCTCCTTATTCTGAAGTGAATACTAAGGCGGCAAATGGAAAAACTTCGAAAGTAAATAACAGGTATCATAAAGACCCCACTACAGAGCCTATGGTATTAATAGGTTATACAGAACAGCAACTGATTATTGCTGAAGGCATAGTTAGGGGGTGGGTTTCCGGAGATGAAGTACAGTATTATAATGATGCAGTTAAAGCTTCATTCAAATTTTATGAAAACTATGCAAAGGGATTGGGAAGTTATGTATCCCAGCCAATTGCTACAGCATACCTGGCACGCCCTATCAACGATCTGGCAACAGCAGCAACAACAGCAGATAAGATTGAAAAAATAGTTATGCAGCGTTACCTGCGTTCATTTTTGCAATCCCCATGGTGGCCTTTCTTCGATCAATTAAGAACTGGCTATCCTTCTTTCCGTCGTCCTGCAGGGGTTAATATTCCATTCAGATGGATATACCCCCAGGCGGAATACAATACAAATGCCCAAAATGTAGCTGCTGCCATTCAGAGTCAGTTTGGAGAGGGTAATGATAAAATTAGCTCCCAACCGTGGTGGGTGCAGTAGTTGTGAAGAATTATTGGAAAATCAATAGAGAAGGAAATGTTGGAACAATTTTGTGTCGCAGTTAACTTTATTTACCGCATAACTCTTGCGATTTTGGATTCTTTTCTCTGATAAAATTCTACACAAGCTGACCGGCTTCATAAGAACTAAAAAAAGGCCACTATAGTGGCCTTTTTTAGTTCCTTATCTTAAACGGTTTTAGTCTTCATCTCCGCCGTTGCTTCTTTTACGGTTAAACAAAGAAAAATCTGCTTTACCAAATTTATAGCTGAAGGTAAGCCTGAAGTTTCTTACGTTCCACCGGCGATACGATTCCTGGTAAAAAGTTTCGGTATCATATATATTTCCCCAGCGGTCTGAATTGAGAAGATCATTGACGGCAAGTGTAATTGAGCCCCTGTTGTTTTTGAGAAATTCTTTGCGAATAGCAACATCTATGTCATACTTAGGCAACGTTTTCCCCTGTGGAATTATTCGGCCGGATTCATATTCGGCGGTTAACTGAAATCCCAGGTTATTGAAAATCTTAGATTGTTTTGTTTTAATCTTATAGCTGGAAATTAGTTTTGCATGCCAGTTGAAACCATTGTTGCTCAGGTTTATATTACTTACGTCGGCCTTTGTTGTTCTGTACTGCAGGGTTACAGACGGGGTGATGTCAAAATTGCTCCCGATTTTGTGCTGAACCACCAACTCTGCACCATATCTGTTGGTAGTGTTGGCATTGATAAATGTGTTTAAAATAGCATTAGGATCAATACCGGCGTTCTGCAACTGGGTGTAAAGTTCATTACTGATTGTATCGCTGTACTGGGTAATATCATTAGGATTATTCCGCCAGAAAATCGTTCCCAGAAAATTGCCACTGCCGTAATTTTTGCTGTAATTCAGTTCGAATGAATTGATAAATTCCGGCTGCAATTCAGGGTTACCCTGCCTTAGATTAACAGGGTCATTAATTTCAATGAAAGGATTTAACTGCCAGAAATCAGGTCTGCGTATCCGTCTTGAAAAATTAAACTGCACCTGGTCATTTTCCCCAATCTCTTTAGTTAGAAAAACACTTGGAAATAATGCATTCCAAATATTCTTTGCCGAAGAAGGATATTTATACCCGAATTGGTAGGCGCTATCGATCAATTCTCCGTCAAACTTTGAATACTCCGCTCTAAGCCCAACCTGGTAGGAAAAACTCCCTTTTTTCTGAGAAAAAGTTGCATACGCCGCATTAATAAGTTCGTTGTATTTATAGTTATTACTGAGCGGGAGTTTGGTTTCATTGTTGTCTTCCCCGATATTGAATGCGTTATAATTGCTTTTAAAATTTTTATAATAGCTCCTTATGCCCGTTTCAAATTTTGAATTTTCATTGATTGGATTAGTATAATCTGCCTGAATAGTGAGGTCTTTACTGTTATTACCGCCTTCATTTCTTACAACGGAGGGGGCTTTATATTCTGTTCCGTCCGGATTGGAATAGGTATTAATGATCATACCATTGGATGAACCGCCACCATAGTTATAATTGATATCTGCAGTCAATTCCTGTCCCTGTTTTGGAAAAGTATATTTATAACTCAACCTTGTACTCTTCCTGTCAAATAATGAAGGTCCGGTATTTGTCCGGTAGCCGGAGTACAGAAGGGTTTCATCACTGGAAAGATATTCCTGCTGCTGTGTTTCGTCATTTCTAAAACGTCCGCTACCCAATCTTTGTGTAACAGAAAGCGTGTTGCGGTTGTCTATAAAATAATCAATGCCAAAATTCAGGAATGTAAATTTTCTGTTGCGGTTGTTATAGGAATATTGGTTGAAATAATCCTGAGTGATACCATGTTTCTTATTCTCGCGGTTGGTTTCTCCCGTGGTTCTGCCTTTTGACTTATTGTATCCGCCACTTGCAAAAAAATTGAGCTTACCCTGTCTAAGGTTAAGATTAAGATTTCCGTTAAGTATGCCCGGAGTTCCAACAGAAGCAGAAACAATACCATTAAGACCAATGCGCTTATCTTTCTTTAATACAATATTTATAATACCCCCGGAAGTAGCAGCATCGAATTTGGCAGATGGATTGGTAATAAGTTCAACCCTTTCAATATTATCTGCAGGTATCTGATCTAAGGTAAGTATAGTGGGCCGGCCATCAACATATATCTGTGGCGTGCTGTTTCTCAATTCTACATTCCCGTCTATATCAACTGAAAGAGAAGGGATATTCTTCATTATATCTACTGCAGTACCACCAGCAGAAGTAAGGCTTTTGGCCACGTTGAACACTTTGCGGTCTATACCCATCTCAAGTGCAGGCTTTGTACCAACAATCGTTATTCCTTCCAGTTGTTTTATGGCAGGATGTAATGAAATATTGCCCAAATCTTTTTCAAATCGCCCTTCTTTTTGGTTGCTTTTATCCATTGTAGCAGCCGGAATCAGTTGATCATAAGGTTCAAAACCCAACGCGGTAATGATAAGTTTGTAGGTAACAGATGGAGATAATTTGGTAAAATTAAAATCGCCGTTGGCTTTAGTAAGCATTCCATCCTGCAAACTATCTTTGGCGGCAATATATAATTGTGCAGAAGCGGCATCTATGGGTTTGCCGGTATTTTGAGCAATAACTTTCCCATAAATCCTGTGTGATTTGAATTGGATTTCCGGAGTTTCGATGGACTGGGGTTGTTGCTCGGGGTTTTGAGCAAATCCATTGCTAATACAAAACAGAAAAACAATAAGAGGTAAAAAAAATTTCATGCCGCACATTTCAGGTGAAACAAATATTATATCCGGGTGGTGATACAGTGGCAATACTAAGATTACAGTAGTGGTATTGCTTTGGTAAGTTAGCCGGGTAGCTGTTTGGAAGGAGGCAAAGGTATTACTTAATTTTCTTTTACTGCTGTACAATTCCAGCGGTGAACAGCAGAAAATTTTAACAATAAATTGAAACCGAAAATGAGTATGAACAAACTCAAATTTTGTTTCTCATTTATAAACGGTACAGGGTCGCTTTAAAATAAATTACATTTGATGTTTGCATGCGCGATAACTTTATTACTTACAAAAAATCAGGAATTCATTACAGAGCATGGGGCTCAGGAACCAAACTCCTGTTGTGCCTGCATGGTTTTGGCGAAACTGCCCATAGTTTTAATGTATTTGAGCCCTTACTTTGTGAGGCATATACTGTTATTGCTGTAGATATGCCCCTGCATGGTGAAACCCTTTGGAATGATGACCTGCTGTTTACGGTAAATGATATTGCTACGGTGATAGATAATATACCGGAAATGCATAAACGAAATTTTTCTCTGATGGGGTATAGTATGGGGGGACGGATAGCGCTTCAGTTGTACCAGTATTTGCCCGGTAGAATTGAGGACTTGATTTTGATAGCCCCTGATGGTATTAAGATAAATATATGGTACAGGTTCGCTACTCAAAATCGGCTGGGCAATCTTATTTTTAAACATATAATGAAAAACCCTGCTATTTTTTTTAAGGTGACAACCGCACTTAAAAAATTAGGAATGATCAATATAGGTGTATACAACTATGTGCACATTCACCTGCAGGATGCTGATATGCGAATGCGGCTGTATAATATCTGGACTACCATGCGCAGGATAAAGCCGGATATTCCTATAGTGAAATCATTGATTGCAACAAATTCAACCAGAGTAATATTAATTTACGGAAGGTTCGACAGGGTAATTCAATTTACTACCGGTGAAAAGTTCAAAAAAGGGATAGAAAATTTTTGCTCATTGCATATTCTTAACTCCGGGCACAGAATGCTCGCGGAAAAGAATGCTGCGGCTATTGCCACTCTACTTTAAAACGTTATTTTGAGTTTTATTTTGAATTATGCCGTTTTTTATAGCAGGTCTCATATTATTGTTGGCATATTATATCCTTCTTGGGTTTTATCAATATTCGCGCAAACAGATTCCGGTTTTTCACCCGCCGCATTGCAAAACAAAACCTGTTGAAAAAATTTCTGTTATTATACCTGCCCGCAATGAAGAAAAAACAATAGCGAATTGTATTCAATCGCTGCTTAAACAAAATTATCCCGGGGAATTACTGGAAATTATTGTGGTAGATGATCATTCAACAGACAATACTGCACAAATTGTAAAGCAGTTTAGGGGGTCAGGTGTCGGACTAATTTCTCTGTCGGAATTTGATCTTTCTAACACCATTGCATTCAAGAAAATGGCTATACTGGCAGGGATACAAGCAGCATCAGGATCTTTGATTATCACAACAGATGCAGACTGTACAGCAGGCACCGGCTGGATAAGCACAATTGCGGCATTACATACAGCTTCCAATGCTGTATTAATTGTTGCCCCCGTAAAAATAAAAACCAACAAAAGTTTATTATCAATTTTTCAAAGTTTAGATTTTGCCATACTGCAGGGGATTACTGCTGCGGGTGTATATACAAATTTCCACAGAATGTGTAATGGTGCAAATCTTGCTTATGAAAAAAAAGCATTTCTTGCAGTTAAAGGATTTGATGACATTGATGACATTGCATCAGGTGACGATATGCTGTTAATGGAAAAAATAGCTATTAAGTATCCTGGTCGAATAGCTTACCTGAATAGTGCATCTGCCATCGTAGAAACATTACCGGCAGCTACCTGGAAACAATTTTTCAATCAGCGTATCCGTTGGGCAAGCAAATCAGGAAAATACAAGGACAAAAAAATGTTTCTGGTTCTTTTACTGGTTTACCTGCTGAATTTATGTATGGCAATACTCCTGACCGGAAGTTTTTTTCAAATACAATGGTTTGGATTTTTTCTTATCCTCGCTTTTTATAAATGTATTGCAGAATGGGTATTTGTCAGAGACGTGTTAAAGGATTTCAAATTGCAATTCCTTTTGCCCTGGTTTCCCCTGCTGCAGCCCCTTCATATTTATTATACTGTAATTTCTGGGTTCCTCGGCATCTTTGGAAGCTATACCTGGAAAGGACGAAAAGTGAAATAACCTGTTTTTACGCATTGAGATTCTTCTTATTTTGTTCTTTCCTTTTCCAAGTTGTATTTTACAGCCCGTGCAAGGCGAATCATATTCTTTTTGGTATTCATTCCGCAAAAGGCTTTTCAAAAACAGGGGGGCTGTTTTTGGTCTATTTATTATTCTGATAGCCTGCACTATCGGAATACTGGCATATTTTATTGCACCAGATCATTCCCCCAATGCTAACCGTATAATTCTGGAAATAGGAGGGAAAAAACCAGGTTTCACTATGGAGTTTCTTCTTTTGCCCAAAGAAAAAAAAGTGAAACAGTCCGGCTTTTTCGAAAGGTTGATGAGCGGGCAGGAAGATAACTTCATGTATCTGCCAATACAATCGTGGCAGATTATACAGGACAGTATAGTAGTGAATAAATATGTTGACGATGGTATTACCGAGCGTCAGGCATACCTTGTAAGTAATATCCAATCTGTACCCCATGAAATGGTAGTGAAAAAAACTTTTTGGTCGGGTACAGACAAATTTGGAAGGGACATACTGAGTCGTCTTATTATTGGTATTCGGGTAAGCCTTGCCGTAGGGCTGATAGCAGTAATTATTTCATTGACCATCGGCATTACTCTGGGATTGGTATCCGGTTATTTTGGGGGCACAGCAGACAAAGTCATTATGTGGTTAATCAATATAGTATGGAGTATTCCCACACTGTTGCTTGTTTTTGCTATTACCCTTGCACTGGGGAAAGGATTTTGGCAGGTATTCATAGCCGTTGGGCTTACGCTTTGGGTAAATGTGGCAAGAGTAATACGCACTCAGGTGTTCAGTATACGCGAATTACAATATATTGAAGCGGCAAAGGCGCTTGGTTACAACCACTTCAGGATAATTATTCGTCATATACTTCCAAATGTATTAGGACCGGTGATGGTTATAGCCGCTTCTAATTTTGCGAGTGCAATTGTCATTGAAGCGGGGTTAAGTTTTCTGGGTATCGGCGTTCAGCCACCTCAGCCCAGTTGGGGGCTGATGATCAAAGAGAATTATAATTTTATTATTACCCATAACCCCCTACTGGCAATTGCCCCGGGTATTTGTATTATGATACTCGTTTTAGCATTTAACCTGCTGGGCAACGGACTGCGCGACGCGCTTGATGTCAGAGGAAAATTATAAATACCCTACACCACACTTCTTCTTTTTGCTCATACTGGTGCCACCTGCACATTCCGGTTAAACGATTCTTCCAGTGAGATCAGTGTTTCAGTTCGTTCAATACCTTTTATTTTTTGAAGTTCATCATGCAATACATGCCGGAGTTGTGCAATATCCCGGCAAACAATTTCTATAAACATGCTGTAATTGCCCGTAGTATAATTAAGTCTTACAATTTCAGGTATTCTCTTCAGGTCTTTGGCAACCGTATCATAAAGCGAACTTTTCTCGAGATAGATGCCAACAAATGCAGTGATATCATAACCTAATTCTTTAAGTTCTACATTAAGCTTTGTTCCTTTTACAATACCGCTTTCCTGTAGCTTTTTAATTCTTACGTGGATAGTTCCGCCCGATACAGACAGATTTTTCCCCAGATCAGCATATGAGATACCCGCATCATCCATCATAGCAGAGATGATTTGCAGGTCTAATTTATCTAAATTTAATTTCGTTGACATTTTATGCCGGTTTATTTAATACGTGTACATATTAATGATTTTCTTTCAAATACTACCTCAAAAAAACAAAAAAGTTATTTATCCTGAAATATACGAATATTGTCAAATGGAATCTGACACCCTCAAACGATTTGACAGATTGGTGGCTATCCTGATTCAGTTGCAATCAAAAAAAATTGTCAGGGCACAGGAAATGGCTGAGCGGTTCCAGGTGAGTCATCGCACCATATACCGGGACATAAGAACTTTAGAAAATGCAGGGGTACCTGTATTTGGAGAAGCCGGGAGTGGTTATTCTTTAGTGGAGGGCTATCGCCTGCCGCCGGTTATGTTTACCAGGGAAGAAGCCGCAAGTTTTTTAGCAGCCGAAAAACTAATGAAGCAATTTACCGACCAGGGATTAGGTAAAAATTTTGAATCGGCATTGCTGAAAATAAAATCAATATTGAAAGGAACGGAAAAAGACTGGCTATCCAATTTGGAAGATTATATTACCGTGCATAATCGTGTGCCTGTTTTTAATAAAGAAGTGCCTAATGCAATGGAGTTGCTGCTGGAATCGTTGGCAGAAAAAAAGCAAATCAAATTATATTATCAGTCACTAAATACTTCCCAATCGAAGGAAAGATATATAGAACCGATTGGCATATTTCACGAAAACCAGTTTTGGTATATTCTTGGGTATTGTCATTTGAGAATGGATTACAGACAGTTTCGGTTAGACCGCATATACGGAATTTTCAGAACAGAATTACCATTCAGTCGCCTGAATCATCTTTCGGTAGCTGAATATAAAAAACAAAAACAAATACCACATAATGTAAAAGTGCGGATATTGGCAGACAGGATTATCGCCAATTACCTGCAATATGACCGTCACAACTACGGTTTTGTAGCTCAAAAAGAATGTAACAACAAAATAGAAATGATATTTATGATCCCGGAAAATGATGGCTGGTTTGTTCGCTGGTTTTTGACATATGCGGACTATGCAGAAATCCTGGAGCCATCTACTCTGAAAGAAAAAGTGAAAAACATACTTCAGAAAAGTATTGAAATCATCAATAAAAAATAATCAAGTTGCTTTTCCAAAAATCCGGTAAAGCAACTTGATTTCTTCCTAAAGAATTTAATGCCTGTCCCAGAAAGCAGGCGGCTCTATACCCAAATCACGCAGGTAAACATAGCCCTGGGCCCTGTGATGGATTTCATTATCTATATAATATAAAATAGTGGAAAGCACTGTCCCTTCATATTGACCAAAAGCTTTTATTTTATTATGGAAATTTTCTTTGCCAATTTGCTGCCAATATCTATTGATTATTTCAGTAGTTTCATCCCATTTGTCCAACAGGTTTGATTTTTGATTATTGTGATCAAAATGTTCATTCAGTTCGGTTTGCTGTCCGGTGGCAATTTCTTTAATACCAGGGCCAGCAATACCCAGCAACTCCATAACCATTTCGGCAAATGTTCTCATTCCGCCAATGCGGTGAGTAAAAAGTTCTTTTTCGGGAAATGCGCTAATGATCCTTCGGGTAAGATTCCTGTGTCCCTGCCAGTGATTCAGTAATTCAACCGGAGTAATGACTTCATTAAGCTTTTTGGCTTCCGTAGTTGCATTCATAATTTTGTGTTTTTTTGATTTAATAAATTTATAAAGCAAAATTAAACCCGGGTTGTGACAGCCCTTTGTCAGGAGAATTGACGTTGAAAAAAATAAAATATATTTGAATAAGATGAATAGCAACATTCAAAAGCTTTATGATAAAGCAGGAAAGCCTGAGCGGATCATCATCGGGTTAATGTCTGGCACGTCGGTAGACGGACTGGATGTAGCTTTATGTAAATGTTCGGGGGCTGGCAGGGATACAATTATCGAAATATTGGCATTTGAAACCGTCTCTTACAATGAACGGTTTAAACAAGAGATTGCTTCTGTATTTTCCCGCCGGGATGCCGATCTTGAAAAAATAACTCTTCTCAATGAATGGATAGCCCTGCAACATGCATCTATAATAAATAGTTGCCTGAAAAAGTGGAACCTTTCAGCAGCAGAGATTGATCTTATCGCCAGTCATGGCCAAACTATTTTTCATGCCCCCAAGCGCCTGCATCTCCTGGAAAAATTTGGAAATGGCACCCTGCAACTTGGAGACGGAGACCATATTGCGGTTGCAACCGGCATTATCACCATCAGTGATTTCAGGCAAAAACATATTGCTGCCGGGGGCGAAGGTGCACCGCTTGCCGCTTATGGCGATTTCCTGCTCTTTTCAAAAAAGGGGGAAAACAGAATTATGCTCAATATTGGTGGTATTGCTAACTTTACTTACCTGCCCGGAAACCTGAATGCGGATGAAATATTTTGTACCGATACAGGCGCAGGCAATACGCTGATGGACGCCTATATGCGCAAGAATTACCCCGGGAAATATTTTGACGAAGATGGACATATAGCTTCACGGGGTAGCATAAACGAAGTATTGCTATCGGCATTGAAAGATCATGATTTTTTCAAACAGGGTTTTCCAAAAACTACAGGACCCGAACTCTTCAACCTTCCTTACCTTGAAAAGGCTAAGCAAAAATCCCAATGCGGAAATATAAACCATGAAGATACATTGGCAACTCTAAACCGGTTTACTGCAGAAACCATTGCAGAAGCCATCAAAACAGTTACAAACAGCAGGCAGGATTTTGCTTTTTTTGTGAGTGGCGGTGGTATGCACAATTCATTGCTGATGAACCACATTGCTTCTTTACTGCCCGGTTCATCCTTTAAAAGTACAGCGGCGCTGCATATCAATCCCGATGCAAAAGAAGCGGTATTGTTTGCTATACTGGCAAATGAAACTGTCAGTGGTGGTAATATAAATTTTGGTTCCGGCAAGAATGGTATACCTAATGTTTCGATGGGTAAAATCAGTTTCCCTTCATAACTCATAAACCTGCAGGGTATCATTACCGGCTACTTCCAGCCCCCGCCCAAATCTCTGTACACATTCACCACAGCATTGAGCTGCTCTTTTTTTGTATCTATCAAATCGAGCCTGGCCTCCAGCGCATCACGCTGTGTCATCAATACTTCAAGGTAGTCTGCATGGGCAGATTTATACAAATCATTAGAAATATCAATTGCCTTTGTGAGTGCTGCCACTTGCTTTGATTTCAGATCATAACTATTTGCCAGGTTGCTGATCTTTGAAAGCTGGTTTGCCACTTCAAGGTAGGCATTGAGAACAGTGCGCTGGTAATTGTACAAAGCCTGAATTTGCCTCGCACTGGCATTATTAAATTCCGCTTTTATTGCGCTTCGGTTGATAAGCGGTGCAGCTATATCACCCGCCAGGGAATAGAGTAAGGACTCCGGGAATTTGACAAGATACGATGGATTGAAAGCTTGTAACCCAATGGATGATGTGATATCAAAGCTCGGATAAAACTCTGCATGAGCCACCTGTACATCCAATTTTGCTGCAGCCATATCCAGCTCTGCCTGCCTGATATCGGGACGATTGGCAAGTAGTTGTGATGGGATGCCCGACTGAACTGCCTGCGGCAACAACCCGGTAAAATTGCTTTTATCCCTTATTATTTCCTGCGGATAGCGACCCAGCAGTAAATTAATAGTATTCTCAGCTTCTTTTATTTTTTGAATGATATCATACTCCAGGCTTTGTGAGCCAAGTACCTCGGCCTGAAATTTTTGTACGGCCAATTCGGTGGCACGCATTGCCTCTTTCTGAACTTTTACAATTTCCAGCACATTTTTTTGAAGCTCAATATTCTGACGCACGATATCCAACTGGTTATCTAAAGCCACCAACTCATAATACGTATTGGCAATCTCTGCAATAAGATTTGTGAGTACAAAATTTCTGCCTTCTACTGTAGAAAGATATCGGGTGATTGCTGCTTTTTTTGCATTATGCAGTTTTTTCCAGATATCTACTTCCCAGTGAGCATATAATCCGGCAGAATAATCCGGCAATATTTCGGGAACCCGTTTACCTGGTGTAATATCTGCAGATGCATCCCCGGCACCCTGGCTGGTATAGAGTCCTACTTTTTCGAAGCCTGCTCCTGCATGCAGGTTGACATTAGGCAGGATGGCACCCTTCCGGAATAAAATTTCATTCTTTGCAATTTCAATTTCCTGTAAAGTGATATTCAATTCCTGGTTGTTCATCAGCGCTGTATCTATCAGTTTTACCAGGTTGGTATCTGTAAAAAAACTCCGCCACTGGAGCGATGCCATATTGAGGGTATCGGTGCCTGAATTATATGATACTGGCACCGTGTTATTGTTTGTCACCTCGGCAATCTTGGGAACAGAGCAGCTTAGAGCCAACAGGTATATACAGAGAGAACAGATATATTGAAACCTGACTTTATTCATTATCGCTTAATTCTTCAGTTAATGGTTTTTCCGTTTCATGTTTATCAGAAGCACGAATGGCTGAAATTTTACCGAATATGTAATATAAGCCGGGTATAATTAACACCCCGAATACAGTACCAAACAGCATGCCACCGGCTGCGGCAGAGCCAATTGTTCTGTTGCCGATTTTACCAGGACCTGATGCTAAAACCAGCGGAATCAGGCCGGCTATAAATGCAAATGAGGTCATTAATATAGGGCGGAATCTCACTACCGATCCTTCTATAGCAGCTTTTAACACCGTCTCACCCGCACGGCTTCGCTGTGTTGCAAACTCTACTATCAACACCGCGTTTTTACCCAACAATCCTATCAGCATAACCATTGCCACTTGTGCATAAATATTATTTTGCAGTCCCATTACCTTCAATAAAAGCAGGGCGCCAAATATACCGGCCGGTAAAGAGAGGATTACAACAAGTGGCAGAATAAAACTTTCATACTGTGCCGCAAGTATCAGGTAAACAAAACCAAGACAGATAAGAAAAATATATACCGCTTCATTACCACGGGAAGTCTCGTCTTTTGAAATACCGGCCCAGTCAATTCCAAATCCCCGTGGCAGCGTTTTTTGCGCTACATCATTGATAGCCTCAATAGCTTGCCCACTACTATAGCCGGGTGCCGATGAGCCGCTTATCTCAGAGGAATTATACATATTATACCTTGTAATTTCAGACAACCCGTAAACTTTTTCAATGTGCATAAAAGCTGCATAAGGCACCATCTCTTCACGGTTGTTTTTTACATATAGTTTCAAAATATCTTCTGGCAATGCCCGGTATTGCGGTGCTGCCTGCACTATCACTTTATAAGGACGGTCAAACTTAATGAAACTGATTTCATAGTTACTGCCTACAAGGGTTGATAATGTATTCATAGCATTGTCAATACTTACACCTTTCTGTTGTGCCATATCATTATCTATCTTCAATGTGTATTGCGGGAAACTGGAACTGTAAAAACTGAATGCAGACGAAAGCTCAGGGCGTTTATTCAATACACGAACAAATTCATCATTTACCTTTTCCATTTTCTTGTAGTCGCCTGAGCCGGCTTTATCCAGCAAACGCAATTCAAAACCTCCTGCAGCCCCGTAGCCTGGCACTGCAGGGGGTTGAAAAAATTCAATATTAGCTCCGGTTATATCTTTTGATTTTTCTTCAAGTTCTTTCATGATTTCCCCTGCAGTCTTATTCCTTTGCCCCCAACTCTTCAGATTTACGAGGCAGGTACCGGAATTTGATCCTGTCCCTTCAGTTAAGATTTCGTACCCTGCAAGTGCAGAAACCGACTGTACGCCGTCTATCTTTTCGGCTATCTTCTGTAGCCTCTCAGCAATTTCATTGGTACGTTCAAGAGAGGAGCCCGGAGGGGTTTGAATGACAGCATAAAACATACCCTGATCTTCATTGGGTATAAATCCGGAAGGGAGTGTAGTATTCAGCAACCATGCACCTGCACAAAATGCTATAAGTATGGCAAAAGTGATAACTCTCCTGTTCACAATAACTCCCAACAACCTCTGATATTTTCCGGAGATATTGTTGAACCAATTATTGAAACGGCTAAGCATTTTTTCCAAAATATTCTTCTTCGCAGGTTTATTATGCGTATTTCGCAGCATCACTGCACATAACGCGGGCGTCAGGGTTAATGCAACAATTCCTGAAAGGATAATTGAAGTAGCCATGGTTATAGAAAACTGCCGGTAAAATATCCCAACAGGGCCAGACATAAACGCTACAGGGATAAAAACAGCTGCCATTACAAAAGTAATGGCAATAATTGCCCCACTGATTTCACGCATAGCTTCTTCCGTTGCTTTCAACGGCGACAATCCCGTTGTTTCCATCTTAGCATGCACGGCTTCCACCACTACAATGGCGTTGTCAACTACAATACCTATTGCCAACACTAATGCAAACAATGTTATAAGGTTGAGTGTTATGCCAAAGTATTGCATAAATACAAAAGTGCCGATTAGAGATACCGGCACTGCAATGGTAGGAATGAGCGTAGAACGCCAGTCGCCCAAAAAAAGATAAACGACTAACCCCACAAGTAAAAAAGCCTCGAGAAGGGTATGCAAAACTTTTTCAATGGAGGCGTCGAGAAATTTTGAAACATCATAACTTATTTCATAATCCATTCCCGGAGGAAATGAAGATTCTTTTATTTCCCTGAGCCTTGTTTTAACTTTTTCAATCACCTCCCGGGCATTGCTGCCATACGACTGCTTAAGTACGATGGCTGCTGAAGACCTGCCGTTAAGATTTGAGTAGATATCGTACATAGAGCTTCCAAACTCAACATCCGCAATATCTTTCAACCGAAGGAGTTCGCCCTCGGGAGTAGACTTAAGAATTATATTTTCATATTGATCCTGGGAAGTAAATCTCCCGGAATACTTCAATACATATTCAAATGACTGAGATCTTTTGCCCGAGCTTTCCCCTGTTTTTCCGGGCGATGCCTCCAGGCTTTGGGCCGACAATGCAGACATTACCTCATCTGTAGATATTTTGTGTGCCAGCATTCGATCAGGTTTTAGCCAGATGCGCATGGCATATTCGCGGTTCCCAAGTATATCTGCAAAACCTACTCCTTCTACTCGTTTCAGTTCGCCAATAAGATTAATATCTGCAAAATTGAACAGAAACTTCTGATCAGTACTGCTATCTGTGCTAAAGAGATTAATATACATCAGCATATTTGGCTCTTCCCTTGTAATCTTTACACCTTCCCGTATTACCAATGGCGGCAATTTATTTACCACAGACGCCACCCGATTTTGAACATATAACGAAGCCTGGTTGGGATCTGTTCCCAGGTTGAAGATTACCTGCACCTGACCTTCACCATCATTTCCGGCATTCGCTGTGATATATTTCATACCAGGGACACCATTAAGCGCACGTTCCAAAGGAATAACCACCGATTTAATCATTAACTCATTATTTGCCCCGGGGTAATCGGCGACAACAGTCACTTTGGGCGGCGATATAGAAGGGAACTGGGTTACAGGCAAGCCAACTATGGCAAGTACACCTAAAAAAACTATTATCAGAGAAATTACGATAGACAGTACCGGGCGCTGAATAAATCTGTTGAACATTGATTTTTACTGATTGAAATTTTGCTGATTATTCCGATTTTAATCTCAAATGGGATATAATATCTCCCGGCTTTTCGTATTTAAACCTAATCGCTTCATTTTCTTTTACCTTCTGAACACCTTCAAGCAAAATTTTATCATTTACAGTCAGGCCGTTTTCAACAACATATATATCCGGCAGTTCTCCACGTACAGTAATTTCTTTTGATCTTACTATATTGTTTTTGTCTACTACAAAAACGTATTTCTTGTCCTGTATTTCAAAGGTTGCTTTTTGAGGGATGATTAGTGCATTTTTAACGGGTACGGCCATACGCACTTTTCCGGTTTCGCCGTTTCTGAGCAGTTTATCAGGGTTAGGGAAATTGGCCCTGAAGGCAATATTGCCGGTTTCATTATTAAATTCACTTTCTATTGTTTCTACCTCACCTTTATAGGGCAGGAGCTGACCGTTAGCCAGCAACAAAGACACTTTGCTATCTCCCCGGTCTTTATTATTGGTTTTATAGTCAAGGTATTCCGGTTCTGAAACATTAAAATAAGCATTCATCCTGCTGTTGTCAGACAGGCTGGTCAATAATTCACCTTCATCAATTAGGCTTCCCTGCTTTTTAGGAATACGATCAATAAAACCGTCGAATGGGGCCTTAATATCAGTAAACGACAGGTGGATTTTTGCCAGAGCAATTTCAGCTTTACTCTTGTCAAGTTTTGCCTGTGCCATTTCCTGTTCATTTTTTGAAACTATGTTTTTGTCGGCTAGGGTTTTTGCATTTTGCAGTTCTATGGCAGCCTGTCTCGATTCCGCTTCAGATTTTTGAAGTTCAGCTTCATAAATCCGAGGCATTATTTTAAAGAGCATTTGCCCGGCTTTTACATACTGTCCCTCATCCACGTAAATCTTCTGAAGATACCCTTTTTCATGGGTGCGTATTTCAATGTTTCTGATTGACTTTATTTGAGAAACATAGTCTTTAATAAAAGAAGTGTCTTTGAGTAAGGGGCTGGTAACTACGTACTGAGTATTGTCTTCGGCTGTGATATTTTTTTCTTCGGCAGCAGTTGTACATGCAGTTTGATAGATAAAGGCAATAAGAATTAATGCCTGTATAATTTTTTTCATACCTGTTGATAAATGTGTTACTGCCTTGTGAAAGAGTGCAATTACAAGTTGCCTAACTTCACACCGGACAGCTTTGGAGTTTACAGGTGCAAAGGTGCGTCCAGCTTTGGTTAAGCGATGATTAACTAATGTTAACCAACGGTTAATCAGGGTGTATTAAATCGGAAACCTACACCATGTATCGTTTCAAGATTGACGTTGGGGTCAGATTTAAAATGTTTTCTTAGTTTGGTAATAAAAACATCCATACTGCGGCCTAAAAAATAGTCATCTTTTCCCCATACATTCAGCAGGACTTCTTCCCTTCTTAAGATATGATTGCGATGTTCGCAAAGAAACTTGAGCAGATCGGCTTCCTTTTGTGTAAGACTGGTCTCTTCATTTTCATTCGATATCTTAAGGTCGGTATATGAAAACCGGAGGTTGCCAAGTTTGAACTCCTGTTCCTGGTCGGAGTATAGCCTTTTTGATCTTCTTAAAAAAACCTCAATCCTTGCCAAAAGCTCTTTCATACTGAAGGGCTTCGTAATATAATCGTCTGCACCGGTAGCAAAACCTTTCAACCTGTCTTCTTCCAAAGATTTAGCAGTAATGAAAAGTATGGGTATAATATCGCTCTTTTGCCTGATTTTTTTTGCTACACTAAAACCATCACGGTTGGGCATCATTACATCCAGCAGGCAAATATCAAACTCTTCTTTCTGAAAACTATGCAATGCTTCTTCCCCATCGGGGCATAATACAACCTGGTAACCCTCTTGTTCAAGGTTGTCTTTAATTACATATCCAAGAGACAGGTCGTCTTCGGCGAGCAATACTTTGGTTTTTGTCGGTTGCATGGTGCATTTGATTTAAACAGGTAAAATAATTTTAAACTCGGTACCTATCCCGGGAACACTGTTCACCACAATTTTTCCGTTATGAGCATCTACAATCTTCTTTACAAAATTAAGCCCTAAACCAAAACCCTTTACATTGTGAACGTCTCCTGTAGGAACCCTGTAAAATTTTTTAAAGATACTCTTATAATACTTACGGTCTATTCCTACACCATTGTCTTTTACTGCAATAAAACTTTCGGTTTCATTTTTCCCGGCTTCAATAAATATAGAGGGAGATTTCGAATACTTAATTCCATTTTCAATAAGATTTACTATTGCCAGTTCAAGATGAGTCTTATCAGCAGTAATTCGCACGTCTTCCTCATCAAGTTTTACACTTATTTTGGCGCTACTGGCTTCTATTAAAGGTTGTAGCTTTGCCAATGCCATATCAATCAGTTCTTTTACTGAAAACGACTGCATTTCTACAGGTAGTTCCCGCTGTTCAGAAACTGCCATCTTCAACAAACGTTCTACCTGGTTTTGTAAATGCTCGGTTTCATGTCTTATTATTGAAGTGTATTTTCCCATTCTTTCAGGTTGTTTCACAATCCCCGGCTGAGCAAGTACTTCAGATGCAATCTTCATTACTGCTAAGGGTGTTTTAAATTCATGGGTAAAATTATTCACAAAATCTTTTTGAATTTCAACAAGGAATTTTTGTTTATAGAAATAAAACAAGCTCACGGCAAGTCCAGCCAACACAAGTATCAGTACTAAACTACCTATAATCCAAAAATTCATCTGTGAAAGTATATACTTTTCTCTGTCGGGGAAATGTAATAGTATATAATGATAATCTGCGGGATACACCTGCAGGTTAACCGGGTCAGGAGCCGGCTGTGAATTTATTGATCCGATAAACCCCTTATATATATAAGATTGCTTTTTTTTGTCGTAGGCACCTACCATACAATCTGTTACAACATCAAAATCGGAAAGTTCATTTGTAAGATAATTAAAAAGCGTATCCCTGGGAGGCAGCGAATCAGCTTTAATGATAAAAGTATTAGGATCAGGCTGAATAGTGATAATTTGTTTTAGATGGCTTGCCGGAGAAACGGAAAGATCAATGTCCTCAAACAATCCTCTTATACTTTTCACCACATTCGTTCTGAATTGCCGTTGTTCCAGTTCATATATATGTTTGAGCCAGTAAAGCTGTGTGCCTACAATTAAAGCTGTCACTACACAACCGGCTAACACCATCCATTTCAAAGTGGCAGAACGCATACCCAATCCTTTATAAAAATTAGTAAACACAAATATGTTTTTAATTCTTTAAAAAAATAATTCTATGTATTTATTTATTGTTAACCTCAGGTTAAGTACCTTGTATTGTTGACAAGCTATTAACACTGGTTAAATCAGCGTTAACCTCCTGATGTTTTTTGTTTCAAAAAAAATTTTACTCCAATTTACACCCATTAATTTTCTTAACAACAACACCAGGATTAAAAGATTTTCAATGTAGTCGGTTAATAAGGAATAGGGGACTCCTTTTTTGTTTGGAGGTTCAGGATGCTCCTCTATTTCTTTTTTTCTTTCTGCATCAATAAGAGAAGTTATGCTTTTTGAAAGAATTGCTGATGCCTGCCAGATTAACTTTTTAAATAATCCTGCAATATGTCTCCCGGTAACCGACAAATATTCCAGACTAATACCCCCTCAAGATGGAAAAAATTTAAATGGGGTGCCCGTGTTTTTTTTGCAATAGCAATTTTTGGAATAGTCATACTTGTGCTTGCACTTATCCGGGGTTATAATCCTTCATTACCAGCATTAGAAGTTAAATCCAAAATATTTGCCGCCAAATTAGACCCTTCCAATCCTTTTACCTTTACCTCAACGCAAAATAAAAAATATAAAGGCTTTAAAAATTTTCTCGAAAACAGGTACAAAAAACATAAAGACAAAATTCGTCCGGTAAAATTTAAGCAGGGAAGTTTTGTCAGGGCCGCTTATTATACACCCTGGGATAATAACGGGGCGTCAATAACATCACTTGAGCAGCATGCTGAAAAACTTAACACGGTATTCCCGGAGTGGTTTTTTATTGATTCCAACGACCATTCAAAATTACAGAGCCGAATGGATAGTGCGAGCCTATTTGTTATGCGCCGGAACGGGTTGAGAATACTGCCGATTCTTTCCAATTTCAACTCAAAAAAAAAGGTTACAGATTTTGATGGCAGCCTGTTGCACAGCATACTCGGCAACCCGGAAGTTCAAAAGAAATTTATTAAGCAGTTAACAGACACTTTGCTTCAATACCGTTTACAGGGCATCAATATTGATTTTGAAGAAATCCCTCAAACCGCCAGGGAACAACTTGTAACCTTTATGGAAGCGCTATACAAATCGCTTCATTCCCGGGGTTTGTTGCTTACAATGGATATTGCTCCACGTGATGATAGTTATGATCTGAGACGCCTCGCTGCATGGAATGACTATATTATAGTTATGGCTTATGATCAGCATTATGATAAAAGCAGACCCGGTCCAATCTGTGATCAGAAATGGATTGAAGAAATGTTGGATCAAACCGCAAAAAAAGTTGATCCCTCCAAAATTATATTAGGTATTGCCGGTTATGGGTACGACTGGAGCAGGGATGAGGATGGCAAAATGCATGGTGAAAGCATCAGTTACCCTGATGCAATAAACCGGGCTAAAATTGCAAATGCCACTATCGATTTTGACAATGACAATTACAACCTTCACTATAAGTACACTACAGAAAATGAAAGTGACAGTGAGGAAAAAACAGAACATGAAGTTTGGTTTACAGATGCTGCTACAATTTATAATGTGATGCGATTTAGCGATGATTATACTACAGCAGGTACGGCACTCTGGCGCCTCGGAAGTGAAGACAGACGATTATGGAAATTTTATAATCTTGATCTCAGCAGCAATACACTTTCAAAACATCCTTTTAACTACAATCTCCTTGATACAATTCCTGTTGCTGACAATGATGTAAGTTACCAGGGAGAAGGAGAGGTCCTCAACATTGTTTATACTCCTCACCCTGGGAAAATAAAGATTACCGTAGACACTACCGAGCAACTGATTGCAGAACAGGAGTACGAACAAATACCTTCGGGTTTTGTAATTGAAAAATTTGCAGAGGATACTTCCAAACCAGGTCCCGGGCATAAACTTATTTTAACATTCGATGATGGACCGGATTCCCGGTGGACACCACGTATCCTTGATATTCTTCAAAAGGAAAAAGTGCCGGCTGCTTTTTTCGTGGTAGGTATTCAGGCAGAAAAGAATATTCCTCTAATTCAGCGCATATTTAGTAGCGGGTATGAGATCGGTAATCATACTTTTACACATGGTAATATTGCAAAAATGACACCGGGACGGGCTGCACTTGAAATGAAACTCACCCGCCTGCTGATAGAAAGTGTTACCGGGCACTCCACAATTTTATTTCGTGCTCCTTACAATGCAGACTCGGAACCTCATACCTATGAGGAGTTGGAGCCGATTGCCCGAAGCCGGGAGCAGAACTATATTACGATAGGGGAAAGCATTGATCCTATGGACTGGGAACCGGGAGTAAACGCGGATACAATTGTCAGTCGTACAATTCAATCGGTGGAAGAAAGAGGTGCCAGCATCATACTGCTGCACGATGCAGGTGGTGAAACTAGGGAGGAAACTATAAAAGCGCTTCCCCGTATCATCAATTATTTTAAAAGCAGGGGATACCGTTTTACAAGTATTGCAGGTTTGATGGGAAAAACGAGAGATGATGTAATGCCAGCAATGCCACCAAGTAAAGACGCATGGCTGATAAATCTTAATTTTTTCCTGGCCGAAGCTACTTATTGGGCAGGGCAATTGATTTTTTCCCTTTTCCTGGTAGGCATAGCCCTTTCGGTAGGCAGAATAATTATTGTGGGCACCATAGCTTATATTCAAAAGAAAAAAGAAAAACAGACCAGCCAATCCATCAATTTTCTGAAAAATGTTGCTCCAGCCGTATCTGTTATTGTTCCCGCATTTAACGAAGAAGTAAATGCTGTTCGTACAGTTAACAGCCTGCTTAACCAGGATTATCCGGAACTTGAAATCATTTTTGTTGATGATGGTTCTACAGACAATACCTTTAAAAAAGTATCGGCAGCTTTTGCATACAACCCCAAAGTAACTGTACTTACCAAAGCCAATGGCGGAAAAGCCTCTGCACTTAACTATGGAATTAAACATAGCGGGTCATCTTTCGTAGTTTGTATAGATGCTGACACCCAACTTAAAAAAGATGCAGTATCTCAGTTAATTAAAAAGTTTTACTCTGATGGAAAACCAGATGAAGCAACTGGTGCAGTAGCGGGGAATGTAAAAGTAGGAAATGAAGTGAATATGATCACCCGTTGGCAGAGTATTGAATATATTACTTCTCAAAATTTTGATCGGCGGGCCTTTGACCTTTTTAATTGTATAATAGTTGTACCTGGTGCGATTGGTGCATTCAGGAAACAGGCAGTAATGGATGCCGGTATGTTTACTACCGATACTCTTGCCGAAGATTGCGATCTGACTATGCGGTTATTAAAAGGCGGATATAAAATAAGAAATTGTACGGAAGCCATTTCATATACCGAAGCCCCAGAAACACTTAGAGGATTTTTGAAACAGCGTTTTCGGTGGAGTTTTGGTGTAATGCAAACTTTCTGGAAACACAGGGATGCCTGTTTTAATACAAAGTATAGAGCATTGGGCACTATTGCATTGCCCAATATACTTATCTACCAGATAATTTTGCCTTTTCTGGCACCTGTAGCAGATTTAGTACTGGTGGCTAGTCTTATTGCGGCGGGTATGCATATTTTGCCAGTTGATATTGGCTCCATCCTGTTGTATTACAGCATTTTTATGGTAGTAGATATTGCCAGCGCTGCAGTCGCTTTTTTATTTGAGAAAGAATCATATTTAAAGCTGATATGGATGATCCCTCAGCGATTGGTGTACCGGCAGCTCATGTATTATGTTTTACTCAAATCTGTTGTAAAAGCCATAAAAGGAGAATTGCAGGGATGGGGTAAACTAAAAAGAACCGGAAATTTGAGTAAAGCGGTCTCAACTATATAGTTTTTAATGCAGTATTTTAGATAATGTTAATCTACCACCAACTATAAGTCTATGGGATTGATTTTTTTATTAGGTTTGCTACCTTAATTTTTCATGAATTGGCAGTAGAATCGCAAAGGAGTAATTTTTTTAAACGCATCAGAGGTCAAAAGGAAGGCGACGACTCGGAAATGAGTTTTGTTGATCACCTCGAAGCACTTCGCTGGCATATTGTCCGGTCGGTTTTTGCAGTATTAATTTTTGCAATCCTCATTTTTATTTATATAGACTGGATATATGATCACATCATCATAGGACCAACTCAACCTGATTTTATTTCATATAGGGTACTATGCTCTTTGAGTCATAAAATTGGGATAGGCGACTCTTTATGTATGCCTCCTATTAATATGAAACTGCAGGTAACCGAGGTGAGTGGAACTTTTATGTCGAGTATATCTATTGCAGCAGTAGGCGGCATTTTAGTGGCTTTCCCTTATTTATGCTGGGAGGTTTGGCGTTTTGTAAAACCGGCTTTAAAAGAACAGGAGCTTAAACATACAAGGGGGATCATTTTCTGGGTTTCATTTTTCTTTTTTATAGGGGCCGCTTTTGGGTATTTTATGCTTGCACCTTTTACTTTTAATTTTTTGTACAACTACACATTAGGTACAAGACAGATGCTCGAATACAAACCTATGCTGGGCGATTATCTGGATTCATTGATAGATATAACGCTGGGCTCAGGCATTGCCTTTGAATTGCCAATGGCTTCATGGTTGTTAGCCCGCATCGGATTATTAACCCCTGGGTTTCTCAGAACATACCGCAAATACGCATACGTAGCCTTACTGGTAATAGCAGCTGTTATTACACCCTCGCCCGACTGGGGCAGCCAAATGGTAGTATGTGTACCGCTCATTATGTTATATGAAATCAGCATAATCATTGCCGCACGGGTAAATAAGAAGGCAGAAAAAAAATGGGAAGAGTGGAGTTAAGAGAAGCTGACAGCTTTGAGCCATCTGCATTTAAAAATCCGGGCGACTTGTTCATTGATTGAAGCATACTCCTGCTTCCCGTCCTGATTATCATAAGATACAATATTCACAGGTTGTTCACCGTTATTATACCCGGTGAAACAATGCATTGTTTTGATCGCCCCCGTTTTAAGAACCCTATATCCTGATTTTATTCCGTATTTCCTCTGGATACTTTTGCTTAATCATTTTTTGATCCGACCCTGTCATTTTTAAACCCTTTTAAAAACAGTGTCTATGAAACATTTCATTACGCATTATGTAACCGTTGACGTAAGAGTTTACCTAACCGCATTAGCTTATTTTGCAGCTATGACAGTGTTTGCTGTACTATATGTATAAGTTGCAGGGACTGTCATTCTAACAAAAATGCGAAGCAGAATTACTGTTTCGCATTTTTTATTATTATATTTTTACAAATTGCCACCTGCCTTTTTTAAAAATCACATAGTATACAATTGTAATTGCAGTCTCAGCCAAAGGTATTGCCCAAAAAACTCCATACGCCCCCCATCCTGCCGGATGAGAAAGCAACCAGGCCAGGGGAACCTGCAGCATCCAGAAACCGAAAAGGTTAATCCAGGTGGGCGTTCTTGTATCACCGGCGCCGTTGAATGCACTCGATAATACCATACCAATACCATAAAAGATATATCCGGAACTGATAATGCGCATAGCAGCAATAGCATATCGTTGCACAGCCGGCTCGTTGCTGAAAAATAATATGATATAATCTGCCAGCAACAGGAATATTACTGAAACCACTCCCATAAAAATGGCATTATATTTTACAGTTGTGATTACCGATTGCCGGGCTCTTTCAGGCATTTGGGCACCCAGGTTTTGCCCGACGAGGGTTGCCGCAGCATTACTCATACCCCATGCCGGAAGAATAAAAAACATCACAATCCTAAGGGCTACCTGGTAACCCGCAGAAGCTTCACTATGACCCGTTCTGGCAACAATACTAGCCAGTACTATCCAGCTTCCTGATCCGATAAGAAATTGCAATGTACCGGGCCATGCTATACCTGCAATGGACCGGAGCACAGTCCATACCGGTTTGAAATATTGCCGGTTGATTTGCAGCATACTGTTGCCTTTGGCCAGGTGATAACATTGATATGCCACACCAATGCTTCTGCCAATAGTTGTGGCAATAGCAGCTCCATTCAGCCCCAGCGCTGGTACCGGGCCAAACCCTTTTATTAATACAGGGCAAAGGATGATATTACAAATATTGGCAAGCCACAGACTTTTCATCGCCATCATGGCATTGCCGGCTCCTCTGAATATACCATTGATAAGAAACAGCAACATAATAATAAAACTGCTCCCCATAATTATCCTTGTATACCCCACACCTTCTTTTATAGTTTCAGACTCCGCTCCCATCCATCGCAAAATATCACCAGCGAATACTATACCGCTGAGACTAACACAGAATGTAATGGTGGCCGATAAAATAAGTGCCTGTGCTGCAGCTTCAGAAGCTCCTTCTTTATTTTTTTCGCCCACACGCCGGGCCACCATGGCACTTGCTGCCATACTCATTCCTATAGCCAGGGAGTACACAATTGTAACCACCGACTCCGTGAGCCCTACTGTGGAAGTTGCATGTTTGCCGAGATGGCTGACAAAAAAAATATCTACAACGGCAAATACACTCTCCATACTCATCTCCAGCATCATGGGTATGGCAAGTAAAATAATAGCTTTGCGAATACTACCGGTAGTGTAGTCGTATTCCTTACCGCTCACAGCATCTTTTATTAAAGTCCAGACAGCAGATTGCCGCCTGTAAAACATCTTGGTCATTGAAAAAAACTTAAAATCGTGAATATAAAATCATTCGAAAGTGAAGAACTCAGGAGAGAGATAAAGGCAAATGCTGCACTTAAACGATAAATCCTGAGTGTACTGCTTATTTCATATACTATAATTGAAGCGGAGCAAAAATAATCATTCTGCCCGGATTTCAAAATATATATCCGTGACAATTTAAAAACAAAGGGAGGAACTATTCCCTAAATCATTTATACATTTAGCTTCATTCAATCACAAACTTTTGTAATTTCCAATTTCCTTTCACTAACAGTATGCAATCATTTTATGAGTATATCAACGCGGTTTAAACTGGTAGTAATGATGTTCCTTGAGTTTTTCATCTGGGGCATCTGGTTCGTTACCATGGGTACGCACCTGCTTACCAATCTTCATACAAGCGGACAAGAAGTAGGACTGGCATTTCTTTCGCAATCCATCGGGGCAATAGCAGCTCCATTTATTGTGGGTTTGATAGCAGATCGTTTTTTCTCTGCTCAAAAAATACTCGGCGTACTGCATCTTACTGGTGCAGTGCTTATGTGGTTTGCTTCTGTGGCAAATAGCTTTGAGGCTTTTTTCCCTATGATTCTAATGTACATGATCCTATTCATGCCTACATTGGCGCTGGTGAATTCAATTTCGTTCCGTCAAATGAAAGACCCGAGTAAAGAATTTCCTCCTATCCGCACAATGGGTACCCTTGGATGGATCATTGCGGGTTTATTAATCGGAAAGCTTGCCTGGGAGCAAAGTGGGGAACTGGCACTCACCTTTAGAACTGCAGCTATCGTATCTGCATTTCTCGGACTTTTCAGTTTTTCACTGCCCGATACCCCTCCAATGAAAAAAGGACAAAAAACATCAGTAGGTGATATACTGGGAACTGATGCCATCAAACTCCTTGCAAAACCATCTTACCGTTTGTTTTTTATTGCATCTATAGCCATCTGTGTGCCGCTTTCATTTTATTATAATTTTACTAATCCTTTTTTGAATGAAATAGGAATGGAATCAGCCGCTGGCAAACAGTCTTTGGGACAGGTATCTGAACTCCTGTTTATGGTGCTGATGCCTTTATTCTTTGTTCGGCTCGGAGTTAAGAAAATGCTTGCTCTGGGTATGCTTGCATGGGTATTGCGTTATATTTTCTTTGCCTATGGCAATGTGGAGTCAAACTACTGGATGCTGATTGCAGGTATATTACTTCATGGAATATGCTATGATTTCTTCTTTGTAACCGGACAAATATATACGGACAGATTAGCTGGTGAACGTTTTAAAAGTGCGGCCCAGGGACTGATTACATTAGGTACTTATGGTATTGGTATGCTTATCGGGTCGTTACTCTCCGGCCCTATTGTAGACAACAGGGCTTTACCCGGTGGTGCAGGGCACGACTGGCAGGCAATATGGCTGATACCTGCTACTATTGCCGCAATAGTACTTGTGTTGTTTTTACTTTTGTTCAAAGAAAACAAAAACGAAAAGGCCATTTCCTGATATTATTTTATTCATCAATTATTTAAGTTATGCAAAAAATAGCAATGTTAGGCTCAGGTTTTATCGGAAGATTTTATGCAGATTCATTACAGGGGTATAGAAGTAAAGACAGGATTGTTAGCATTTATTCACGTCGTGAAGAAAGTGCAAAAAAATTCGCAGACGATTATAAAGTAGCTCACTACACCGTAAATATGGAAGAAGCTATTTCCCGTCCTGAAGTAGATGTAGTATGTATTTCGCTACCCAACCATCTGCATGAAGAAGCAGTGATGCTTTGCTGCAAACATAAAAAAGCAGTTATTACCACAAAGCCTTTGGGGCGGAATGGCGAAGAAGCCAAACGGATGCTTGAAGCAGTTGAAAAAGCCGGTATATTCAATGGATATCTTGAAGACCTTGTATATACTCCCAAGTTTATTAAAGCACACGAAAGTGTAAAGAATGGGGCACTGGGAAGAATTCTTTGGGCGAAGTCGAGGGAAACACATCCCGGCCCTCACAGTGACTGGTTTTGGGATATTGAAAAAGCTGGCGGGGGTTGTATTCTCGATCTGGGATGTCATTGTGTAGAGATTACCAGAAGCTATATTGGCAAAGATATAAAACCGGTGGAAGTAATGTGCTGGGCTGATACACAGGTAAAGCCGATTGATGCAGAAGATCACGCTATTGGCCTTGTGAAATACGAGAATGGAGCCATCGGGCAATTTGAAGTAAGCTGGACATTCCGCGGAGGACTCGATCTCCGGGATGAAGTTATGGGCACCGAAGGAACTATATGGATTAATAGTTTTTTACGAACCGGTTTCGATATGTTCACTACGGGTAAGGGAGCAGATTATGTAGCAGAAAAAGCGGAGAGCAACAGCGGCTGGTTATTCCCGGTAGGCGATGAACTGAATGAACTGGGGTATAACCACATGTTTATGGATATGTTTAATACCCTTGAATCGGGAACAACTCCGCGGGAAACTTTTTATGATGGTTATGTAGTGAACTGCGTTCTCGATGCGGCTTACCAATCTGCTAAAAGCAAACAATGGGAACCTGTTAAACTGGATATCTGGAGAGGGAAAACCGGTGTTACCAAAGATAGTCACCTGGTAGACTATGATAGGGATCATTACCTGGTGAAAGAAGAGACTACCCACTACGGTGCAAAAAAACTTATACTGAAAGAAAAAAAATCGGGAAAAATTGTAGAAAGAATATTGAATTGAATTTCCAAAGTAATATAAAGTATCACCCCGTCTTCGTTGACGGGTTTTTTGTGTAAAATAGCTGAACTAATTTTGTTACTCTCCTTCTGTATTATTCACTATTTTACCGTGTATACAACTGTGCTGATGTATCTTTGCAACCGGCTTCATAAAAAATCAAATTTATGCAGACACTTTCTCTTGCTTTCCACAACCGAATTTTGATTATCACTATCAACAGACCCGACAAACTCAATGCGCTGAATAAAACACTTATAGAAGAATTAAGTACCACTATTGATGATATCTGTAATAATCCCGATATACAATCAGCCATAATTACCGGTAGCGGGAATAAAGCATTTGTAGCCGGCGCCGACATCAGCGAATTCAATACGCTTGATGCAGCAGGAGGCAGGGCTTTAGCTGAGAAAGGTCAACAATTGGTATTTAACAAAATTGAAGCTTCATCCAAACCCATTATTGCAGCAGTAAATGGCTTTGCTTTGGGAGGGGGTTGTGAATTGGCTATGGCTTGTCATTTCCGGCTGGCAAGTAATAATGCAAAGTTTGGCCAACCCGAAGTTAACCTTGGATTGATTCCCGGATATGGGGGTACACAAAGACTCCCGCACCTTATCGGCAAAGGACGTGCTATTGAGATGCTCTTAACCGGAAATATAATTGATGCAACAACTGCTTTGCAATACGGGCTGGTTAATTATGTAGTAACACAGGAAGAATTACTGCCTAAAGCATTGTCAATACTTGAACTCATCAATACAAAAGCACCGCTTGCAGTAGCAGGTTGTATCAGGGCAGCAAATGCCGCCTCTAACCACAACGCTGAGGGCTATGCCACGGAGATTGCTGTATTTGGTGAATTGTTTGATACAGAAGATGCCAAAGAAGGCACCGCAGCCTTTCTTGAAAAAAGAACGGCTTTATTTAAGGGCAGGTAAAATAAAATCGGGTTAATATTAAAACTATTTTCTACACATACATAAATTAAACTATGGACTACAGAATTGAAAAAGACACGATGGGCGAAGTAAAAGTGCCTGTTAATGCTTATTATGGAGCACAAACACAAAGGAGTGTTGAAAATTTTAAAATAGCACGCGATATCAATCGTATGCCAAAAGAAATAATACGCGCTTTTGCATATCTCAAAAAAGCAGCCGCACTCACCAATCTTGAAGCAGGTGTGCTGGATAAGGAAAAGTCGGAGCTAATAGGAAAAGTATGTGATGAAATACTTGAAGGTAAACTTGATGATTATTTCCCCCTTGTGGTATGGCAAACCGGCAGTGGCACGCAAAGCAATATGAATGTAAATGAAGTAGTAGCATATCGCGGACATGTGTTGAAAGGAGGAAAATTAGAAGACAAACAAAAGTTCCTGCACCCCAATGATGATGTAAATAAATCACAATCGAGCAACGATACTTTCCCGACAGCCATGCATATTGCCGCATATAAGATACTGGTAGAGCACACAATACCCGGTATTGAACAACTGCGGGATACCCTCGCCGAAAAAAGCAGGAAGTTTATGCACGTGGTTAAGATTGGAAGAACACATTTTATGGATGCCACACCACTTACGCTCGGGCAGGAATTTAGCGGTTATGTTTCACAGTTAGATCATGGATTAAAAGCAGTTAGAAACACGCTTTCGCACCTCAGTGAACTTGCACTTGGAGGAACGGCTGTAGGTACAGGGATTAATACCCCACCCGCTTATTCCGAAAATGTGGCAAGGCATATTGCTGCACTAACAGATCTGCCTTTTGTAAGTGCGGAAAATAAATTTGAAGCTTTAGCTGCTCACGATGCTATAGTAGAAACACATGGTGCACTCAAAACCGTAGCAGTGAGTCTTATGAAAATTGCTAACGATATACGTATGCTGTCTTCAGGTCCGCGCAGCGGAATTGGAGAAATACATATCCCCGACAATGAACCCGGATCTTCAATCATGCCCGGCAAAGTTAACCCTACCCAATGTGAGGCCCTCACTATGATAGCTGCACAGGTGCTTGGCAACGATGTAGCCATTAACATAGGAGGCGCAACCGGACATTTTGAATTGAATGTATTCAAACCCATGATGATCTATAACTTCCTCCACAGTGCACGGCTTATAGGAGACGGTTGTGTAAGCTTTAACGAGAAATGTGCAACCGGCATTGAGCCGCTTGAAGCAAATATTAAAAAACATGTAGACAACTCGTTGATGCTTGTTACGGCACTCAATACTAAGATCGGTTATTATAAAGCTGCTGAAATTGCTCAGAAAGCACATAAGGAAGGTATTACACTAAAAGAAATGGCGATAAAACTTGGTTACGTAACTGATGCCCAATTTGATGAATGGGTGCAACCGGCTATGATGGTAGGTAAACTGCCAGGATAATTTTTTATACCTTATTGCAGTAAGCAAAAAGGCATCTGTCCCAACGGAAGATGCCTTTTGCTTTAAACCAACTACAACATGAGAAAAAATTACCGATATATTAATCAGAAAAAATTCAAAAGTTTAATTGTAGCTTAAACGGCAGGTAAGGAATAAATATTATTTGTTACACCAAATTAATATCACTGAAACATACTCATTCTTTATTATCATTTGATAAGAGGTGGGTTATAAAAATAATACTCATTGCAAAAATATCAGTATGAGCTACTTAATACAACAACATCAACCGGTAAAAATAATCATTGGTCGAAACGAGGGTATTGTAAAGAATAATTTGAGTTAATGTTTCGTTTAAATCCTCAATAAGAATCACAACCCTAACCATACACAATCCGATTAACCGGATTTGAACCAAACGTACCCTGGTCATTATTACAAAAATATATGATCGATTAATCCATACCCGGAAACAAAGTAAGTTGGAAGAATTCACAACCTCTCTCAACGCTTTGTAAACAAAAACCCTCCATAACTGGAGGGCTTTTTTTTGAAGTATATTTAAGAAACCTGTACTTCATCATTTACCGTAGTATTGGTTTCTATCGTAGCGTTCGATTCCTTTTTGGAATGATCAAAAAATCGCTTCTGAAATAAAAGGATGATAATTACTCCCAAAGAAATGGAAGCATCGGCAATATTGAAAACAGGTCTGAAGAATTCAAAATCTTCTCCACCCCAAACCGGCACCCAACCCGGAAAATGCGCATTGGTAATAATGGGAAAATAAAGCATATCAACAACACGCCCATGTAAAAATCCCGCATAACCTACTTTGGGGAAAATAGTAGAAATATAGGGATTGAATATATCACCGCTATTTTCAAAAATCAATCCGTAAAACATACTGTCTATTAAATTACCTATCGCACCCGCATATATCAACGTTGCACATATGATGAATCCTTTGTGATACCCCTGCCTGATAATATGACGGAGATAATAAGTACCAAAAACCACGGCAAACAGACGGAAGAGCGTGAGTATAATCTTACCCCATTCGCCACCCAATTTCCATCCATAAGCCATTCCTTCATTCTCAATAAAATGAAGTCTGAACCATGAACCGAAGATCAATTTTTCTTCACCAAGGTAGAAGTTTGTTTTTATCCAAACCTTAAGCCCCTGATCAATAATCAGAATAGCCAAAGTCAATAAAATCACTGATCTGAATTTCACTTTATGAATTATTAGTTTGCAGCAAACCTACATGAAAAAGATGAGTTTTCATTAAACACCGCTCTTCCGGTTAAATTTGTGGCAGACAGGTAAAGTCCAACTATTTTGTACAACAATTATAGTATGATATTAGTAATCAGCTAAACCAATGCATTCACAGACTATATAATATCATATTCGTTAAATCGTCAACAATTTTTAGATCAAAGGTGGTCAGCTGAATAATTTTAATATCTTTGATATCTATAGTGAAAAGCAGAAAATGTATATATAGCTCCGGAGACTGTGCAGGCAGTATATTTATGATCATAACATTGTTATGGTTAACAGTAAGCACTCCGTTTATTTTTTCTGTGCAGAAAGAATTGCGTAATGCTTCTATCTCTACCGAACAACAGGCTAACGAAGATAATTCCAATCCTTTTTCCGGACTTAATGAAGAAAAGACAAGCAGTGTAAATACACTCTCCGAATACTTACACGAACATTTGCACCTTCCGGTTCCTGCTATTCCTGTACTTGAACATAATAGTAATGCTACGGATCTTATATACATAGCATATTACGGCGAACTTCTTTCTCCTCCCCCCGAAGTTTGATACCTCCTCTCAGGAAATAATTTTTAATAGCTTGTCTTCAGGATGGAGACTAAGCTGGTATTGTGTTTTATTATATAAACAATACGTAAGAAAAATCGCACTGAGTTCACACTAAACTAAAATTACCCTCACTTATAAAAAGGGTTCGGTTAAATTATGCAATCATATAATATCTGCCATTGCTCAGGCAGGATAGAATTATCTAATTGTAAAAATATATTGTATATATGAACATTCGTATTAATTATATTAAAAGCATAGCCTCAGATTTTCCTTCTGCCATGGTAGTGTACCTGGTGGCATTGCCTTTATGTCTCGGCATTGCACTTGGATCTAACACTCCTCTTTTCAGTGGTATTATTGCCGGTATTGTTGGCGGTATTGTCATTGGTTTACTAAGTGGATCGCACAAAAGTGTGAGTGGTCCGGCTGCAGGGCTTACTGCAATTGTAGTTGCAGCCATTGCACTTCTTCCGTCATTTGAGGCCTTTTTAGTTTCAGTATTTATATGTGGAGTTATTCAATTGATATTGGGTTTTGCGCATGCCGGTGTTATTGGTGATTATATTCCCAAAAGTGTTATTAAAGGAATGCTGGCTGCTATTGGCATTATTTTGATATTAAAACAGATGCCTCATTTTGTAGGTTATGACAAGGATTATATAGGAGACCAAACTTTTTTGCAGCAAAATAGTGAAAATACTTTCACCGGAATTTTAAGTGCTTTAAACAGTATTACCCCCACAGCTATATTGATAGGTGCAATGTGTTTAGCTTTCCAGTTTTTGTGGGGGAGTTTTGCGGAAAGAAAACAAGGATGGATAAAATTAATACCTGCCCCATTATTAGTGGTATTGATTGGAATAGGGATTAATGAAATAGTGAAGATTCAATCTATAGCTTATGGATTGCGTACAGAACATTTAGTAAATATTCCAGTTGCAAACTCAGCCAAAGAGTTTTTTTCATTCTTCACATTCCCGGATTGGGAAGCCTTTGCCAATAAGCCGGTTTGGATAAGTGGCGTTACTCTTGCATTGGTTGCCAGCCTGGAAACACTGTTAGGTATTGAAGCTACAGATAATCTTGATCCGCACAAAAGGATAACTCCTACCAACAGGGAATTGAAAGCACAGGGTGTCGGCAATATGATTTCCGGCCTGATTGGAGGGATACCACTGACAAGTGTTGTAGTAAGATCTTCTGCCAATATAAATGCAGGTGCGAAAACAAAAATGTCTACTATTTTTCATGGGATCTTTCTACTCCTGAGTGTGGCTTTTGTTCCTCAAATACTAAAAATTATTCCACTATCTGCATTGGCTGCCATTCTAATTTATACGGGTTATAAATTGGCTAAGCCTGCATTGTTTAAAGATTTTTATAAAAAAGGCTGGGACCAGTTTTTGCCATTTGTGGCTACCGTTATCATTATTTTGCTTACAGATCTATTGGTTGGGGTGCTTGCAGGATTAGCAATAGGATTATTTTTCTCTGCAAGAAGTAATTATAAAACCGCTGTATTTATTGTTAATGACAATAACAATTACCTCATCCGCCTTAGAAAAGATGTTTCCATTCTCAACAAACGCGGCATAAAAAGTAAATTAAATAATGTGCCTGCAAAATCAAATGTACTTATTGATGTTACTAAAGCGGATTACATTGACAGAGACATTATTGAGATCATTAACGACTTCGCAAAGTTGGCTCCTGCCCGTGATGTAAATGTAGAGCTTAAGACGGAAGGTCACAACGATCACCGTTTTGGAAAACCAAAAGTACAGGCTGAATTTTCAAAGAATGGTGTTGCAGTTTAAGGAAAAAGTTATTTAGAAACTCTTTTAAAAAAATATAATGCAATCATACGAAAAGTTATTACTGGAGAATAAAGCCTGGGCTGCCGAAAAAGAATCTAACAATCCCGGTTTTTTCAAAGAGCTGGCAAAATTGCAAACACCCGAATTCCTTTGGATAGGATGCAGCGACAGCCGAGTGCCTGCAAATGAAATCACCAATACCCAGCCCGGCGAAATTTTTGTACACAGGAATATTGCCAATATGGTGATACATACGGATATGAACCTGCTTAGTGTATTGGATTATGCGGTGAATTATCTTAAGGTAAAGCACATAATCGTTTGCGGACATTACGGATGCGGGGGTATAAAAGCAGCTATGACTAATAATGATCATAAAGCGATTCTTAATATGTGGCTGCGCAGCATCAAGGACGTATACAGGCACAACCGGGATGAACTGGAGCAGATTGAAAACATTGATAAACGTGCCGACAGGCTTTCAGAGCTGAATGTTATGGAACAGGTAGTAAGACTTTCTCAAACAACCATTGTTCAAAATGCCTGGTTAAAACGAAATGAACCACACCTGCATGGATGGATATACGGACTGAAAGATGGATTAATAAAACCGGTAATGGAATTGAAAGCAGGCAGTGAGATTGATCCGCTTTACAGGTACGAGGATATAAAATAATTTCTCAGGGCGGGTGCTTTAAAAAGTGAAGGAAGTACCGGTATTCGATACTTCCTCGCTTCTGTTTTAAAACAGAAAATATTATTTGTGAAAAATTCAGGTTGTTATTAACCTAAAGCTACCCTTTTAAATCCTGTTATGGCTAATCCACTGTCAACACTCTTTAAATGATCGCTTACACTTTTAGCAGCATCTTTTACAAAGGGCTGGGCAGTCAGCGTATTTTCTTTAAAGAATGCATTCAATTTGCCTTCAGCTATTTTATCTATCATAGCATCGGGCTTTCCTGCCATCTTAGGATCATTTTTAATTTGTTCGGTAACAATAGCTTTCTCACGTGCAATGATATCAGCGGGTACTGAGTTCGGATCTACAGCTACGGGGTTCATTGCTGCAATCTGCATGGCTACATCTTTTCCTGCCTCAGCAGATTCTTTGTTAAGTCCAACTAATACACCTATTCTGTTTGCTCCATGAATATAAGAAGCTACATAAGGTGCATCAAGGCGTTCAAACTTGCTGATACCAATCTTTTCACCGATACTCGCCAGTTTATCATTAATCATATCTGAAACCTTAGCACCGTTTACAGATACATTATTCAGTTCATCTATACTCTTAACGTTATTTGCTACCGCGGCATTTGCAATACTTTGAGCAAAGGCAATAAAATCAGCGTTCTTGCTAACGAAGTCTGTTTCGCAGCTTATACAAACAGCAATTCCTGTTTTATTATCTGCAGTGGTTTGAGCTATTACTACTCCTTCTTTTGCCTCGCGATCGCCACGCAAAGCAGCAACTTTAGCACCTTTTTTCCGAAGCCAGTCAATAGCTTCTTCAAAATCGCCATTAGTTTCTGTTAATGCTTTACGACAATCCATCATACCTGCCCCTGTCATTTGACGGAGTTTATTTATATCAGCTGCTGTTATTGTTATAGTTGACATCATTAAAAAAATTAATTATCGTTTAAAAATACCGGCAACACAATTACTTCCAGGAATCTGAACTAAAAAGAGCACATCAATAACTTTCTGCCAGATTAATGACTACCGCCACCAGGACGTCTTGCCCCGCCACCTGACGGAGTGCGCCTCCTCTGACCCCCGCCTGCTCCTGAGCCTGCTCCTCTTCCACCATGTCCTCTTCTGCTTCCTTTTTCACGATCTGCATTACTTTCGTCTATATCAAGTCTGGGAGATTTTTCCACTACTTCCTCTTCTGCTTCTTCTTCCGCTTTTTCATTTTGACGTTCTGCAAGTCCTTCAGCTATTGCTGCCGTAATATAGTTGGTAATAATAGCTATTGATTTAGTGGCATCATCATTGGAAGGAATAGAGAAATCTACTTTATTAGGATCACAATTGGTGTCTACCATGCCAAAGGTGGAAATACCCAGTCTTTTTGCCTCGGAAAGAGCAATATGTTCATGACCTATATCAACGATAAATAATGCTGCCGGAACACGACCCAGTTGGGCTATACCGCCAAGTACTTTCTCCATTTTTTCTTTATCGCGACTTAAAGTAAGGCGTTCTTTCTTGGTAATACTGTCAAAAGAACCATCATTAAGCATTTTTTCGATGCTCTGCATTTTCTTTACACTCTTACGAACCGTGTTGAAATTGGTAAGCATACCCCCAAGCCATCTTTCGGTAACAAAAGGCATATTCACTTTTTTAGCACACTCAGTTACAATTTCCTTTGCCTGCTTTTTAGTACCTACAAACATTATCTTCTTACCGCTTTTTGCAATGTTTTTTAATGCTGCGGCTGTCTCCTGCAGGTTTTCAACTGTTTTGTTGAGGTCAATGATATGGATGCCTTTCTTTTCAGCAAAAATGTAAGGCAACATCTTAGGGTTCCACTTCTTACGAAGGTGACCAAAGTGTACCCCCGCTTCCAGTAATTGCTGTTGCAATGAAGTGCTATTTTCCATTTTTATAATTTGATAATTTTGAAAAGTACTTTATGATTTTGCTATAGAGTCTGCCTGTGAAACCCAGGCTAACACATTAACGTTTGCTGAACTGGAAGCTCTTTCTGGCTTTTTTCTTACCAAACTTCTTACGTTCAACCGACCTTGGGTCGCGCATCAGTACGCCTGCAGCTTTTAATGCCGGGCGATAGTCGGCGCTTACTTCAATAAGTGCACGGGCTATTCCTAATTTTGCGGCTTCTGCCTGTCCTTTAGGTCCTCCGCCGGAAGCATTGATTTTAACATCAAATTTGTCAAGTGCTTCTGTAGTTTTCAGTGGAAGTTCTACCTGGTTTTGCAGATATACAAGGGGAAAATATTCTTTGTAATCCCGATCATTGATCGTGATCTTTCCGTCTCCTTTTGAAAGGAAAACTCTTGTTACTGCTTCCTTACGACGGCCTACACCATTTTTTTGCTTTTCCATTTATATTAAACTTTGCGCTATTAGCGGTTTAACTAATTAAAATTTTAATGCTTTAGGTTGCTGTGCTCCATGAGGATGTTCTGCACCTGCATATACAAAAAGTTTTTTGAATAGCTTTCGACCCAAACGGTTTTTTGGAAGCATCCCTCTTACAGCTCTTTCTACCACTACTTCAGGTCTGCGACTAAGAAGGCTTTTAGCGGTTTCTTCTTTTTTGCCACCAGGGTAGCCCGAGAAATTAATATAGGTTTTGTCTTCAAGCTTGTTACCGCTGAATTTTACTTTATCAGCATTAATAATGATTACAAAATCTCCGCAATCAACATGAGGAGTGTAGTAGGCTTTATTTTTGCCACGCAGCACTGCTGCAATCCTGGCACACATACGACCAACGGTTTGATTGGTGCCGTCAACAACATACCAATTATGTTGCACGGTAGCCTCGTTCGCATGTTTGGTAGTGAAATGTAGTTTACTCATTTTATTATTTTTTCCCTGGTTGTTTACTCAGGGGTTGGAAACGACGCCATCCCGTCATTTTCCGGTTAAAAATTGGAGCGCAAAGGTAGGAGCAAATTGCTGGTATTTCCAAAAGAAAGGCGCACTATTTTTTAGTGCGCCTTTGCAAATCATTGATAATCAGTAAAAATTTTGCAGCAAAATTATCTTTATCGGTAGATTGTCTACTTTGGGGACTGATCTATCCATCAAACCAAATTATTTTAAAGAATATATCTCCTGTAAAATAGTAAGCCCTTTTGGATTTGGCCCCTGAGCAAGGTCTTTATTCAAATCATGTTTTATCCAATAATCTGTTGCCGGGCGGGCATCATTTTTCTTAAGCCATTCATACATAACGGAGAGATCATCATTAATATCAGTATAACTTTTTAGAGAATGTATAATAATGGCATTGCGATTATCTGTTTCAAGAAGTTCCATAGGCGTCTTTACTGAAGTGGTTTCGTCTGAAACTTCTACGGCTATACAAACTTTTACTGTAGAATCATTTAGTTTTTCAAATTGGCTCAAAAAATTACCCGGATAAGTAATAGCACCTGCCGGAACAGCTTTGGTTATCTTTTTATACAGCTCATTAAGAGTGGATTCCATGGAACCAAGTGTTGTGGTATCATGAGCCAGCACAATTTTGTTGGAAGGAATTTCTGTTTTTTTAAAAGTCAGTCCACCAAATATGCTGCCTGGTTTTTCTATGTGGTTTTTAAACTGAACTAAATTTTGTAAAAATAAAGTACGAAACTCGTCCGGATGTAAAAGTAATTGAAGCTTTTTCTTTATACCTGCTTTAAAGACAATTTCTTCAATCCAGCCTATTTTGGTATCCCAATTATTTTTATTACTTCTCAAAATCTGAATTTGACCTTTTCTCTCTTCTCTTTTTTCGGTAAGGGTATAATCAAATATATCATGATTCTTGTTGGATCCCACCTGAAAATCTGAAAACACAGGAAGTCCGGCGTGTATATCATTATACCAGGTATCCCAATTTGCAGTATCTTTTATAGTGCGGTTGGTAATATGAAGGTCTGCATTCACGGTAATATCAGCTCTGAAAGTTCTGCTCACGGGTATTAGAAACAAGCTGATAACTCCAACAAGTGCTAAAATAAAAATTGTTATAAAAATCTTTTTGGGTTGCATAACAGGTATTGGGTTTGTAGTATATCTGTATCAAAACGTAAAACTATGGCTCTAATAAGGTTATAAAAACCGAAATTCGATAAGATGCACTTTAGCTTCGATGAATAGGGTTAATCGAACCGATAGACCGAAATTTCTAAAAATGGTTGACTGATAAAGTTTACATAATCACTTTACCTTTAACAACTGTCAAATAAAAATCTGTTAACATAACCCTGGAATTTCTATTCACCTGACTAACAGGTATATCAATGTGAAATCAGTACTTTATATTTTTTTATTTTAACCATGAGGGTAAGGGATTAATTTTATTAAATCTGTTGTAATTCTATACAACGGTTAGTTATACCCTTTAATACCCCCCTTAAAACCTATATGAGCTTTTATGTAATCGGAGCTTTTTCTATAGTTTTTTGGCTGTATAAAAAAAATCAGGATGATTTGTAAATTGTGAATTTGATGATGATGATGACGATGATAACGGTAATGGCAGTTTTTAACGAACCGCCTCCTGGGCTAAGCTTTAATTCTAAAAATATAAGGTAGATACCAAAAGCGGCTTATCAGTTTAAATCGTTCATTATTGGCGAGGACTTTGGGTAGCCTAACGCTTGAAAATGAGACAACCATAAATGGTATTTTGTACTATCGGCTTGAAAATTGCAGCAATAAAGCACTCAGAAGAATAGACCTTAGTTTCACTTATTATAGCAAGTTCCCGGAAATGCCAAAACTTTAATTGATGATATAGCAATTGCCGTTAATAATTTATTGGGGCTGGTTTTCAGGTCCAGTGACAGGAAAACCAATAACTCACACCCTCCGCATATAGTGGTGGCGGCCAACCGGTAATAAAAATTGTTGATAATAATTAAAAAAAACAGTCGTTTTGAGAAGGTAATCGAAAGATTAACCTTTTATGAGCAAACAGGGGGTATTCATAATATTTTTTATTTGTTGTTACTTCTTCTCCAGGTCGGGAGACCCTGTAAGCATTACAAGGGTAACCCGGCTATATTCTAAAGCGGACAGCCTCTACAGCTTAAAGCATCCCACTTCTGCAACCGACTCCTCAGCGAAAAAGTGTTTTGATGAGGTAATCAGTATTTGTATAAAGGAACCGGGCATACCGGACACATTATTGTTTCACTCTTTCTGGAAAAGGGGAGTGCTGGAAGAAATTCTTGGAAAATTCAGTACTGCTAAAAACTTCTATTTACAGTCCATTAAACTGGCGCAACAGAAAAATGACATTAATGATTCCCTGTTATTTAAACCGTTGTTATTTGCGGGTGGCATTTATTATCGTGAGAACAAATTCGATTCTACAAGAATTCTCCTCGAAAAAGCCGAATCACTTTCGGAAAGTTATTCATTTACAGATGATATTGAGAGGCTCTATAATTTACTTGGAGCACTTTATTTTGAAGGAGGAAACTATTTACAGAGTAAAAATTGCTTTGAGAAAGCTTTACAACTCATAGAGAATGATAATGGAAGCACAGTCAAAAAAATAAATTTTGAAACCAATATTGCTGCAGCTCAAAACAGATTAGGTAATTATGAAGCGGCATTGCAGCGATACCTAAGCCTGTTAAAATACGACGAGTATACATCAGATATTTCTCTGAATATAGGAAATATCTATATGGCAACAGGACAATATAATACTGCATTACATTATTTCTATGATTGTTTAGGCAGCAATCGTACAGATGTGTTCAATTATATAGCAAAAGCCCACCTGCTGCTGGGGCAATATGATTCAACAGATTATTATCTCCGGCTTTTTGAAACTAAAGTTGTACAGACAGAGAGTCAAACAGGAAAGATAATCCGTGGAATACATAATATCTGTAAAGGTGATTATTACAGACTGAAAGGTAACCTGACTGACGCTGCGAAAGAATATCAGCAGGCAATCATTCAATTAACATATGATTTTTCAGACATCAGTATATATAGCAATCCTTCTGACTTCTCAGGCACCTTGTCTTCCTTTAATTTATATGATGCCATCCTGAAAAAGGCAGATTGTTTTGAGACCTTGTATAAAGAAGAGAATACCGTTGACAATTTGAAAGCCGCTATGGAAACATATATGTCGGCTTTTGAACTTACTAATTACATTGAGCACACCATGGACTCTGATGAGTCAAAGATTTTTTTGAAACAACACAGCAATTCAGTCTTCAATAAGGCGCTCGACCTGGTTATGAATTTGTTTGCCCTAACAGGCGATAATACTTTATTATGGAAAGCGTATACTGTTATTGAACGCAACAAATCTTCAGTATTGGTGTCCAATCTAAAAACCCTACAGGTTAAAAGCAAAGCAAAAATTCCGGAAGAAATACTTCAACAGGAAAAAGACTTGAAATATAAAATAGCCAGGGTGCAGATAAAATTAGATCAGGGTGCAGATAGCGTCGTAAGCCGTAGTATGGTAACTGGCATGAGAAACGATGAGATGGAACTTGCCATGGTACAAAAGAAGATAAAAAATTATACAGGTACTGCAGATGAAAGTGATGATGAAGGCTTTATCTCACGGCAACAATTTTTTAAAAACCATCTAACTAAAGATCAGGCTATTCTTGACTTATATTTTAGCGACAGCCTTTTATATGTTTTTGCTATTACCAACAGCGATATACACACCATCGCAATTCCCCAAGAACAACTTGATGAGGAAAATATAGCCCTTGTACAAAGAGGTTTTCAACATCTCGACAATGTTGCCAATCATACAAGTGATGCTATCCTCCGTCATTTATATATCATGCTTATAAAACCATTGATTTCGAAAATACAAGACAAGAAAGAGTGGATAATATTGCCTGATCGTATATTTTATTATTTCCCTTTTGAAATTATTACTAACCCGGCAACCGGAAAAATGTTGATTGAAGATTATTCAATCAGTTATAATTTTTCAACACAGTTTATTGCCGGAAAGACAATAAGCGGAAAACAAAAGGATCCCAAACTAATAGCTCTTGCTCCTTTTATCAGTCAGGGAATGTATTCATACAATGATTCTGTATTGCTGGACAAACTCCCTGCAACTCAAATGGAAATTAATGGATTAAAAGGAAAAATATTGAAAGATACTGCGGCTACCAAATCTGCTTTCGTCAATGCTGCCGGTCATTTTGATATCCTTCATCTTGCAACTCATGCAGTAATGGATGCCGGCAATCCATCACAGTCTTATATAGCTTTTTATCCTGATGATACAGCCCGTAGGGAAAGTTTTAAACTCTATTTAAATGAGTTGTATAATCTTAATCTTGATTCTGCCAGGTTAATGTTGCTTAGTGCATGCGAAACAGGTGTAGGTAAGTTTACTGCAGGCGATGGAGTGATGAGTCTTAGCAGGGGTGTATTATATGCCGGTTGCCCCAGTGTAGTTACTACACTATGGCCAGCCAACGATCAGTCTACCGCTTATATTATTAATCATTTTTACAGGTATATGGATGAAGGCAGAGATCTTACTACTGCACTACGACTGGCGAAGCTTGATTTTATACATCAATATCCGCATCAAAAAGATCCATCTTATTGGGCTCACCTGGTACTGGTAGGACAAACCAATTCTTTGTTTGAAACTTCTTTAAATAAAAACATTCAGTTTGCAGTGATCTGTTTTGGAACATTGCTTTGTCTTGGGGGGATGTTCTGGTGGGGTAGGGCAAATAAAAGAAAATCCTTAGGTAAGTAATGGGTGGTTTAAAGGTATTACAAGTTAATAATGAAACAATTTCACAGGAATGAATTAGGTAAGGAACAGTTAAATACTGGCAGGATATCGTTGTACTAAAATTTATTTTTTTGAATAAAAAAAAGAGGCTGCCTGTAGAAAAGCAGCCTCCCTGCAGTTGGTTTCGGGGCTATTAATACTTAATAATTGGTATAACTGTGGAATATCCAGCCTGAATAATTTTTATATAATAAATTCCTCGGGTAATATCCCGGATATCCACATCTAAAGCAGTTTGGTTGCTGGTTTTTAACCATTTAATAACGGAACCGCTAATATGGACAATAGCAATTTCTGAAATGCTGCTTGATTTTGGAATTTTTATAAATATTTTTTCGCGGGCAGGATTAGGGTAGGCTATTACCTGTTGTTGCCCCTTGAAAATGATAGTTGCTATTTCCGAGAAAATAATTTCACCATTCATTCCTGTTAGCCTGAGCCTATACCTGTTTTTACCAACAATTGGGTTCGGATCTATAGCATTATACTGCTGATTATCAGTAGATTGTGATATATTTATCCAACTGAGCGATTGAAAAGACCCGGATGGAAATTCTTTCTCAATCGTAAAGTATTTATAGGTCTGCTGATTAGAAATTACCCAGTTTAGTGAAATTTTATCAGTCTCCGTACCCGCATTAAAAGTAATTAAGGATAAGGGTAAAGGATTATTAGGATACCCCAGCGCTCCGGCAAGAGAGAAGCTCCCGAATTGCGATACCTGGTTACTGGTAATGGAACCATTAGCTCCTGGTGTTCCTAAATAACTGCTTACCCCCTGGTCAGTCCATTGGCTCCCATCAAACCTAACTACTCTTAAAGCATTCATGTCGGTTACCCCACCACTATTGGGGTCAAAATAACTGATTTCCACTTTGGCATTTCCTGTACCGGCAATATTCCAGTATTCAAGATGACTAATATGATGAATACCGGCACCCATATTGGTACTGATATCTAGATAGGGATCGCCTCTTACAAACTGCACCGTAAAATCGCCGGTTGCATTTCTCAAAAATGCAGGACGAAGCTTTCCATTCACACCGGTTGGAAAAGCAAAGTCTTCATTATTCAATCCCAATTTTCTCACGGGCCCATCTATATAGGAATTATCGCATCCAATATTGGTATAGGGCAGTGTAAAGTAATCGTGGAGACAACTTTGCAGGGAAGCTGTTGCAGTAAGTATAAGCACTGCACCTGAACTGGTATTTAATTTTCCGGAAACCATATTCATAACACCCGTCACAGTAATATCCCTTGCAAGAGTAGTGCTGCTGTTATTGAATGTAAGATGCTGTAAAGTGATGCTTCCTGTTCCGCTGCCACTTCCTATAATTTGGTTAGTACCCAATAATTGAACCCCACCGGGCATATTTGGGCTACCGATATCTATATAGG
>JAFDXG010000150.1 GCA_018268105.1 Bacteroidota bacterium
AAATAGCCCTAATGACCCTTCTGCCTTATTTTCATGCTTATTGCCATCCGGCATTCTGGATTAATTGGGGATTCAATACCAATTCCTGGGTGGGAATCGGATAAAAGTATAGCTTATCATTCCACGTTCTTGTAAGCCCGGGATAAACCACATGATACTGTAAAGTAGCCGGTTCTCTTGCGCCGATATAGGTTTTAATATTATTTAATAATTTTCCTGCCTTCCACCTCCGGATATCATCAAACCTAAATCCTTCTGCAGATAATTCAATCCTGCGCTCTCTCCTTATTTCATTCATAAGAGGAGTAATGGGTACCTCCCAGTTTGGCCAGTTTGGATCGGTGAACCCGACATTTAGCTGAAGATGCGGCATATTTACACGATTGCGAAGCAGGTTGATGGTCCTGTCCAGGATATCCTGGTTGATCTCACCCAGTTCAGCTTTTGATTCGGCATAATTGAGCAAAACCTCGGGATACCTGAAAATGATTGTTGGTTTTATAGCCCTGTCCTGCTGGAGATCATTTTGAAAAGGCGAAAAGAATTTAATTATCCTGTATCCAGTATTGCATCTCTGGGTATTGAACTCAGGAGTTTGTTGATAACTTGCTGCGCCTGCATTTGAAACGGTAATGGGAAGTTCCATTGTATAAATGGATTGTTTCATGCGCGGATCCCTGTTTACAAATTCATCATCAAAATGCGCATCTCCCTGGTACAGGGGGCTAAGGGAAATAGGCATTCCGTCTGTACACAGAAACCCTTCTGCAAAGTCTTTCGAAAAACCGGTACTTCCTTCAAGCACACGCCTGGCGCGTCCATGCATCACTTTATCATACTCAAACTTTTGCCACATGATGCCTTCGTTGGTAATACCATAGTCATTCAGAATAAAAAAATTGTAATAATCGTCCAGTGGATGACCTGTGCTGTAGATGCCGTATTCGCCCGAGTTAATCAGGGCCTCTGATGCTTCATTTCCCTTTCTTAAAACTGCTTCATGATCGCCAAGTCCGTGATATTTCCTAAATGTTCCCTCAAACAGGCATACACGACTTTTAAAAGCTAATGCCACATTCTTTGTAAGCCGGTCGTCAGAGGAATTTTCCGGCAAATTAGCAATAGCAAAATCAAGGTCTTTCAAAATGGAATCTGTAACCAGTTTCCTGGAGTCCCTCGCATTATACAACTCTTCAGAATTGATCTGTAACTCTTTGCCGATCCACGGAACATCTCCGAACATTTTAATTTTATCAAAATAATAAAAAGCGCGGAAGAAACGAACTTCCTCAACATAGGCATTAATTAAATCAGAATTTCCTTCCACACGATGGTATCTTTCCAGAAAGTAATTACAACTTCTGATAGAAGCCCAAGCGCTTTTATCCCATCCACCGCCGGAAGATGGTATGACATACTGGCCCCAGATAAACGGAGATACGGAAGAAGAAACATGATTATCACTCCCATCGTCAATTCTCCAAAAATTATTGGCATTGATCAGGGTTGGGTAAAATTGGTTGGCGAATGATGCCAGGTCTTCCGGTTTCGCCCAGAATGTGGCATCATTGATCTCATCCAGGGGAAGCCTGTCGAGAACGTCTTTCTTGCAAGCCGGCAGCGCAAGTATACCAGCAATGATGACAATGAATATTTTTTTCATAATTATTCGTTTATGAATCTAAAAATTAATATTTAAACCCAGTGAGTATGACTTGAGCAATGGATACATATTTGTTGAAGTACCTTCGGGATCAAAAACAGGCAGCATCTTTGTTTTGGTCCACAGATTACTACCCGCAAAATAAATACGTACCATACTGAGTCCTGCCTTTTCAATTATCCGATTAGGTAAAGAGTACCCAATGGTAAGTTGCTTGAGGCGTAGATAGGCCGCATTTTGCAGAAAATAAGATTGGGTTGCTCTTACATCGCCTACGTTACTTAGCCGGGCCTTTGGAAAGAAAGCATCTGTGTTTTCCGGAGTCCAGTAATCTACATTAAATTTCTGTGGCACTGCCCATTGATCACCGTAATGATTCAAAAAGAACATTCCGCTTGGCCATACCTGCCTTTTGCCAACTCCCTGGAAAAAGATGGCTATATCAAAGCCCTTCCAGTCTGCATCCAGCCTGAAGCCATAACTATACCTTGGTGTTGAATTTCCTATTATGGTTTGATCACCATGGTCATCAAGCGTTCCTGCTCCGGGCGTTATCTTTTTATCGCCGTTCAGGTCCTGGAAAATCAGGTCGCCCGCTGTAAGGGTTCTTGATGTGAGTGCTTTTCGGTCAAACTCTTGTGCCTCCGCATCCGTTTGATATAAGCCAGTAGTCACAAATCCCCAAATATTTCCCATCTTTTCTCCTTCATACCAATCTGATATTAATTTTTTGGGATTATCATAGCGGGTAATCGTGCCGGTATAATCGGAAAGGACAGCCATCAATCCATAATTAATTCCATTACCGATATGATCCCTCCAGTTAAGGGTGATTTCAAATCCCTTAGTTTTCAGGTCTGCCGCATTTGTATTCGGCTCGGCCGTGGCAAGTACTGCCGGTAAGGTTTTTGATTTCGTTAGCATATCCATTGTATTGCGCTGATAAATATCAAAATTGCCGGAGAGCCGGTTACGAAGAAGCGCAAAATCAACCCCAAAATTGTATTGGGAAACGGTTTCCCATGTTAAGGTAGGACTTACCAAACCCGGCACCGTTACTGCAACTAATTGTTGCCCGCCAAAGAGATAATTGGGTAGTGTGGTACCATAACTGGCGATATATGGATAGTAATCCCCCACGGATTGGTTTCCCAGTTTTCCATAAGATCCCCTTATTTTCAAAAGATTGATTGTCTTTTTTAAATTGCTAAAAAATCCTTCACTTGAAATACGCCAACCGGCTGATACAGACGGGAAGAAAGCAAAACGGTTGTCGGAAGGAAATCTTGACGAACCATCATATCGTCCGTTCAATTCGAGCAGGTATTTATCGTCAAAGCTATAATTTAACCGGCCAAAATAACCCCTGATTCCATACTCATTGGTGCCATCGGATGCAAACTGGTCGCCGGTGGCAAGCGCCATATAGGGAATGTCATTATTAATAAGTCCTCTTCTCTCACCAGAAAAATAATTAGATGCACCAAACTCCTGGTTAAATCCGGCCAATGCTTTGAAAAGATGCTTATGCATTGATTTTTCATAGGATGCATAGGCATTTAAAGCAGTGTAGCGATAATCAGATGAATTACGCTTAACGCCATTAATATTTCCCCATGGCGCCAACAATATATTACCATTATCCCTGGTATAATACTGTCGTCTGAAATTCATGTCAATGTAATTATTGGAGTTATAGGTATAATCAAGATTGACACTTAAACCTTTTAATGGAGTTAATGTAACAGCTCCTGTCATCCACAGATCGTTAACCTGGTTTTTTCTGTAACCGCCCAGTTTCAGGTAGGCAACCATGTTATAACCCTTTGTTTCATCATAGTAGCCATCCGGAGACAGTACCGGCACGATCGGCCACATAGAATAAGAAGTATGCAATTGATCGCCGCCAAAGCCGTTTGAGGAGTTGCTGGGGTTAAGCGTTTGCCTGGTACCGTTATATGCAATTTTGGCTTTTGCCGTGATCCAGTTATTTACCTTATAGCTAATGTTTTGCGTTATATTAAACCTGTTAAAATTTTCGAGGTCCACAGGTTTGGTTATTCCTTTCTGATTAAAATATCCTAAAGAAGT
>JAFDXG010000151.1 GCA_018268105.1 Bacteroidota bacterium
ACTAAAAGTTCATTGTTTATTCTATTGCCCGGCGTTATTCGTCAAGCTGGGACTGAAGCCCAATAGCGTACAAAAAAGCCGGGTATATATTCGTCAGCCCGCCATATTGCCAAACCGCTTGTTGTACGTTCGCCCTTCGTCTTGGTGATTTGAAATGAAAGTCTGTGTCCAACGAAGCAGGGTGTGTCCCGGAAGCGTTGCAGAAAAGCATACTCTTTTGCAAGGTTGGCTTAGTGAAAAGGTTTGTGCGCCTTGCAAATGGGTATGCTTTTGTGAGTCGGATGTTAATAACTAAATAAATTAGCCGGTATATTTGTAATAGTATTTGCATATTTGCAAATAATAGTACACATTTGCATATGGAAGAATTTGACTGGAATGAACAAGCTAAACGTTTACTAAAGTCTGAATTGGTTCGCCGTGGCGTAACAAATGAAGAACTAGTTCGCCTGTTAGAGAATATAGGAGTTGAAGAAACAAAAACAAGCATTGATAGCAAAATTAGTCGTGGGGCTTTTAGTGCAGCCTTCTTATTGCAATGTCTTAATGCTATTGGTTGTAAAAATCTAATAACAGAAGTTGAAGTTTTGTCTGTCGTTGCAGAATCAAGAGCACCATATAAAACAATAAAACAAAAATCTAAAAAACAGGGAAATGATTTATACAAATTCAAAAAACGAAACGAATTATATTGACATTTCCGATTTTCCTTTTGGCAAAAACGGAATGCAATTTCCTGTCGTGAGTTTATTCTCGGGTGCAGGTGGTCTTGACATTGGTCTTGAGGAAAGCGGTTTTCATACTGCTGTTTGTGTCGAGTATGATACAGACTGCCGAGAAACACTCCGGCACAATCGCCCTGAATGGAAATTGTTTGAGGAAGGAATCAAAATTGAGAAGGGTAAAATGAGAACTCGTATTCCTGGTGATATACGTGATATTAGCGTTAATGAACTTTTGAAGCTTGCCGGATTGAAAAAGGGTGAAACTACTCTTGTTGTTGGTGGCGCCCCTTGTCAACCATTTAGCAACATTGGAAAAAAACTTGGAAAGCACGACGAAAAGAATGGTGATTTATTTTTGGAATTTGTTCGTATGGTGAAAGGAATACAACCGGAAGCTTTCATTTTTGAGAACGTTGTTGGTATCACGCAAAACAAACATTCAGATGTTATTGCTTATATGATTGATAAATTCAAAGGTCTTGGTTATGGAATATCGCATACCGTATTGAATGCGGCTAATTATGGAGTGCCACAACGAAGGGAACGATTTTTCTTAATTGGTATCAAGGGTGTTGAAAATCCGGCATTTCCTTTTCCAACTCATTTTAAGGACACAAAACACTATGACAGTTTTATAAAGGACTTTGAAGTTTTCCCAATCAAGAAATTTAAAAAATGGGTCTCAGTAAAAGATGCTTTCAAAAAGATTTTCAAGAACTCTGAAAAAAGAAGTGATTATGCTTTAATGAATGTTGCCGATTTTGTTGTTGATAGAATGAAACTTATAAAGCAGGGGCAAAACTTTAAAGCATTACCAATGGAAATGCGTCCGAATTGCTGGAAAAATGGGAAGCATCAGGGTAATGATACTTTTGGTCGTCTGATTGCAGATTTACCTTCCGTTACAATCCGAACTGCTGCTTATAATCCTGCGAAAGGAATGTATATTCATCCCTTTGAAAACAGAGGATTAAGTACGGTTGAAATGGCTGCTTTGCAATCTTTCCCATTTGACTGGTTTTTTAAAAGCAAAGGCAGAGATAAAGTAACCTTAGTAAGTGGCGGCAAACAAATCGGCAATGCTGTTCCGCCTGTCTTAGCTCAAGCACTTGGTGCCGCAATTAAAAAGCAAATTTGGGCTAAGCGTTCAAAATCTCTTCAAAAGCAACCTGTGCTTGTTGCAGAGAATTAACTTCAAAAACATCATCTACTGCTGCTTGCGGAATACTTGAAACAATGGTGATAGAATGTGTTGCCACAGTTTTTAAAGCAACTCTATCAGGGTCAGTTATTCTTGTGCTGATAGCATAATATTTTAAACCGGGCGGATTCAATATCCATTGTCTTGTTTGTAAATGAGTATAAATAGCTTTCATCAAACTGCCTTCATGAGCAATTTGCAATCTTCTATCAGGTCTTAATGAAGCCTTTACTGATGCGTAGCCTATTATCTGGTAAAAATTGCATCTGCCGATAAAATGAGTATAAAGAGTTTCTAAAAAATTTAAAGAGTTTGTGTCAAAATTTTGATGGGCATTGATTTCAGGCAAAAGTTGCCGAGCTAAATTTCCATCAATAATTACAAAATCAGGATTTGAGGTTATTAATCGTACGCCTGAACTTTCTTGAACTTTAGTACGCAAATCTTCAATAGTGGCATTTATTGTAGGTTCATATAAACGGGCAACATCAAACTGACTTATATTAGGCATTAATATTGCCAAATGTGAATTTTGATTGAGGCAAAAATGATTCCATGCTGTTATTGCTAAAAGCCATTCATACCAATCGCCGTGAACATTACTCAAGGCTCCCGTTGTTATTGAAGGTTCTCTATCTCTGATTGCTGTGTCCAATTCTGTAAATAGAACACTTAATGATTTTGTTGCTTCCGGTAAATTCCCATTAAGCAGATGAAAAAAAGCTTCGTCTTTTATTACTTGATAACCACCATTACCCAGATTTCTTATATATGGCATTCCGCTTTTTTAGTTTTTATTGATTCTTCAATTTTAATCACACAAGATGCAACATTTTTCTGAATTTCATTACCCCAAAAGCGAATGACTGTCCAGTCATTATTTTTAAGCGTTTTGTTTACAGTTTTATCTCTTTTAATGTTTTGTTCAATCTTTCTGTGCCAAAATTCTTGGTTACTTTTATGATGATGTTTTGACTTTCTCCAATTTTTCCCATGCCAAAATTCACTATCGACAAATATGGCAATTTTGAGTTTCTTAAAAGTAAAGTCAGGCTTACCAAAAACAGATTTGTCATTCTTGCGATACCTGTAACCCTTTTGCCATAAAGCCTTGGCAAGTGTCATTTCAATGACAGAACCTTTAGCTTTTACGGCTTGCATGTTTTTCCGTCTTTGTTCAGGTGACAGTTTATCCATTGTCGCCAAAGTTACGGTCAGCGATGCGTGTCAGAAAAAATTTTAGCTCTTTGCAAGGTTGGCTTTGTGTCAAGGTTTGTGTGCCTTGCAATGTGCTAAAATGTGCGGTGGGTTGTAGAGAGTTTGCTTGTCTGCTGATTAGAAAAGTGCCGCTCGTCAGGGTGACGTACAACGGTACGGCTTGGCGATGTGGCGGAAGTCCGTGTTTCGTCTGCCCGTAACCGATGCTAAATATATAACTAAATGTTCATTGTTTATTCTATTGCCCGGCGTTATTCGTCAAGCTGGGACTG
>JAFDXG010000152.1 GCA_018268105.1 Bacteroidota bacterium
CGGCCAAAAAGAACTGTCTGCATTAGTAGGATCAATTAGAGAAGCAGTAGAAACATTTCATAAAAGCAAACCACAGGCAACAAGAATAATCATTCACTTTTACAAGGTAATAAGCCAAAGAGAATTAAAGCCAATAATGGATATGCTTTACAATGGCTTAAACCTGCCTATTCCTATTATTGTTGTTACCATTAATAAAACAGTTAGTAAAGAACTATTGGCATTTGACACATCCAGTAAAAGCAAGTATATGCCTTACAGTGGTACTTATATCCGTATGGCTGAAAGACAATATCTTTTATTCAACAATACCAGATACAAGTCTGATAGCATAGTAGCAGATAAGGAATATCATTTCCCAGTAAAAATTAAACTTACTTCTACACATCTTGAATTATTAGAAGATACAGAACTTGTAAAAAAGCTAATTGACCAAGTGTATCAATTCAGCCGTATGTATTGGAAAAGTGTCAGCCAACAAAACATACCAGTTACAATTGCTTACCCAGAAATGGTAGCAGAAATATTTTCACATTTCAAACAACATTACATACCCGAATTTGGTACAGATAATTTGTGGTTTCTATAACTTAAAAAGCTAATTAAAAATAAATGCAAGCAAAATCAGCAAACTTATTGACCGTAATAAAAGGTCCTAAACAATTTGTAATTCCAATCTACCAGCGTACATACAGTTGGTTGTTGCCACAATGCAATAAACTATTCAATGACATCTTAAAGGTAAGCACAGATGGAGCTGCACAAGGGCATTTTATTGGTTCAGTAGTATATTTTCAAGAAAACATACACACCGTTTCTGATGTGCCTAAGCTATTGGTTATTGATGGACAACAACGTTTAACCACAGTTTCATTATTGATAATTGCTTTGTCTGAATTTATAAGGGACAACGATGTTGATATAGATACCAACTTCACCAAACTACAGAATTACTATTTGCTTAATCCCGAAGAAGAAAGCGAATTACGATACAAACTATTGCTTACCAAAAGGGATAAGGAAACTCTAATCAATCTAATAAAAGGCATTGAGCCAGTTGGTGAATACTCTTTACGTTTGGTTGAGAATTACAGATTTTTCAAAGGAAAAATATCAAAAGAAAATGTAAAGGAAGTTTATAATGGTGTGCTAAGATTATTTATTGTTGATGTAGCATTAGAAAAGGACAAGGATAATCCGCAATTGATATTTGAGAGTATGAACTCAACAGGTTTAGACTTATCACAAGCCGACCTGATTAGAAACTATATTTTAATGGGGCAGGATATAAAACTGCAAACCGAGTTGTACGAGAAATATTGGTTTCCAATGGAGCAAAGCTACGGCAATGAATATGCAACAAAGTTTGACTGGTTTATGAGGGATTACCTTTCAGTTAAAACAGGAGCAATACCAAGAATAGACAAGGTTTATGAAGAATTTAAAGCATATGTACAAAGTAGTAAAGCACCAAAAACAATTACAGAAGTTGTACAGGATATTTTCAAATACTCTGGCTACTATGTAAATATGGTTTTGAGAAAAGAAGCAAATACAGATTTAAAGAAATTGTTTACCAATATTCTTAAACTAAAAGTAGATGTATCTTATCCATTCCTACTGCCAGTTTACAATGATTATGCAACCGAAATAATTACAATAGAAGATTTCAAAGAAATAATAAAGCTGGTTGAAAACTATGTTTTCCGTAGAGCAATCTGTGGTATTCCAACAAACAGCTTGAACAAAACATTTGCTACATTATACAAGTCCATAAATCCATCACATTACCTGGAGAGTTTAAAAGCTACATTCCAATTGATGGAGAATTACAAACGCTTCCCTAACGATACTGAATTTGAAAAGGAAATAGGTTTGAAAGACGTTTACAATTTCCGTTCCCGAAATTACTTGTTGCATAACTTAGAAAATTACAACAGGAAAGAATTAGTTAATACAGACGATTACACCATAGAACACATAATGCCACAGAACCCAAAATTGAATGCAAAATGGCAAGCAATGTTGGGCGATAATTGGCAAGAAGTTCAGAAGAAGTATTTGCATACATTGGGTAACTTAACTCTTACCGGCTACAATCCTGAATTAAGCGACAACCCTTTTGATATAAAGAAATCAATTGAAGGAGGCTTTGACCATTCACCACTTCGTTTAAATTCATTTATGCAAAAAGAAAGTGTTTGGAATGAAGAGAAGATACAGGAAAGAGCAGTTGAATTAGCGGCCAAAGCATCTAAAATTTGGGTTGCCCCAAATCTATCACAAGAGATTTTGGATAAGTACAAACGCAATGAGGAAAAAGAAGTAAGTGTTTACACTATTGAAAACTACGAGCATTTAAAAGGCGATATGCTTGAATTGTACTATGCTTTGAAGAAAAGGATACTAAACATTGATGCTTCGGTAAAAGAAGAATACAAGAAGCTATACATAGCTTTCAAGTCCAATACCAACTTCGTTGATATTGTACCACAAAAAGCAAGATTACGTTTGTCATTGAATATTGAGTTTAATCAAATTGATGATCCATTAGGTTTGTGTTTAGATGTAACCGACAAGGGCAGATGGGGAAATGGGGATATTGAAGTAGGCATCAGCAAAATGAGTGAATTGGATAATGTAATGGATTTAATTCAACAGGCTTTTGACATACAAATGGAGGAAACGAACTAACCCCCCGACCCATCGCACAGAAAAGACGGCTTAGTGCTTTGCCACCGCACAAGGCAAACGCTTCAAAGCACTCTATGGTATTGCAGTCAGTTTTTAACTGTCATATTTTTTGTGGCTATGCTCCCCAAGCATTTGGCACATTGCCTGTTCCGCTTTGCTCCACAGCCAAAGAGCCAAGCCAACACACAGCATAGCAACAAAAAAACGCTACACTCCAACCACCACCACCGTTCCGCTTATGCCAGTATAAAAACTGCCTGAAGCTAAATAACATAATGTGGCATTATGTGTTCGCTACGCACAGCCTTTTGCCATCGCTTATGCAAGCATCCAACCGCACAGGCTGTCACATAATAACATTATGTTAAATAGCCAATACCATAGCCATTTTGATAAAATGGAAGCCGTCTTTTCCCCCAACGCACAGCCCCCAAAAGCCACACACCCCAACCACCCTTTTCAGCGGTGCAGAAAAAAATAAAGCATTAGTTGTTGATGGCAATGTGCAATAAAAGGTTCATTCATTCCAGTTCCATTTCGTTACAGCGTTTCGCTTTGCTACACTACCTTCCACTACATTACACTTCCATTCATTTCACCATTTATTTTGCACAGCACAGCAAGAGTATTCCCTCATTCCATATTGCAAAACCAACCCTTTGCTTTCCGTGTCTTGGCTTTTGCTTTGCCAACGCTACAATGTTTTTTGTGTTGAAATAATTTACAAAAAACGCAATAACACACAAGCAAAAGCTACAAGCCACTCCAAGCACCTCCGCACTTTTTGCAACATTCCATTCAGTCATACACTTGCTTTTTCCCTACGCTACCCCAGTATGGTATGCTTTATTTTTTCTGCGACATATAGCCCCAATCCAACGCACTAAAGACATTTCGCTTTTTGATTATTGATTTTAATTTAAGCCAATCGGTTTTTATCAGTGGAATTTTTATTGAAATCCTGAATACAGTTTTGAAAAGAGGATAAAAAAATAAAAATAAAAAGTGCAGCAAAATTAGGTGGCTCACACAAGCCCACGCTGATAAAAAAACCAAAAGACTACGGCATAATGAAAGGCAAATAATCTTTTATTTTTTATTGGCATTTGCCTTTCACCCTTCGGGACTTATTCCGTTTCCTTTTGGTTTTTTAGCCACGCCACCTACACAAGGGCTTTCTTTTTTTTTCTGTTTTTTTTCTTTGTCAAAAAATTTTATGGTGTTGTGCGAAGCGTAGCGAAGCACAGCACAGGCAAGGGACAGAAGCAGATACAAA
>JAFDXG010000153.1 GCA_018268105.1 Bacteroidota bacterium
CGGAGTCACCCAAAACGGGCAGTTGCCCGTTTGCGTGCAATATCCCTTGCGCCCGGCATTGATTAGAAGGGCGAATGGTGCAATCGAACTCGGTTAGAAAAATAGAGTTTGCTGCTAAGCCTGTTGGCACTAGCAAGTTAATAACAGCTGTTCCATTAAGGTAAAGTGAGATTGTCAATGTGCCTCCGCTATCCCAAGTGTTAAGCTGGGAAAATGCACGGATTTTGATCACCATCCCGTCGTTTGTCGTATTCGCGCCAAAAAACCGAGAGCCAACGACGTTGGTCGTAATAAAGCTGGTCGGAGTTGTTGTGCTGTTGATATCATTGGCTTCGTATTGCGTTAGGGTTGACAGTTTGAGTGGTTGAAACCGCTGCGTGGCGCCCGTGAAGTTGGGTTGTGTGTCAAACACCGGGTATCCCGTTCCGTTGGGTTCGAGCGCAGGAAATGCGGTGTAAAAATTCGCGCTGTTAAAATTCGTCAACAGCGTTTTCACATTTGCGCTGAGGCCACTCACGCCCGTCGAGATTGGTAAATCGGTGCAATTTGTCAAAGTGCCACTGGCCGGCGTACCAAGAATTGGTGTCGTCGAACTTATAATTGCTTTGCCTGAACCGCTGTATGTTAGGACTTGGCCCGCGGCAAGGATTCCGGCCGTAACGAGATTCGTGTATGGTAACAACGAATTGCTGATGTTCCGTCCACTAGAATCTCCAAAAATGGCAACGTTTCCGCTTGTCGTAGATCCACCGGTGTTTTGAACAATATTGTCTGCGGAAATGAGCGAATTTGCTAGAACAAGCCCGGTAGAGTCAAAGTACGTAGCGACGTTGCCAGCAGTTGACGAGCCAGCGGAAATAACGATGCTGTCAACTTGTTTTGTGGTAAATTGCCCGGAAATCGTTGTTGCGTTTTTCAATTCATGCGAGTTCATATCAATCGCTCCTGTCATTGTTCCTCCAGTCAAAGGCAGGTAACCCGTTCCCGGGTCGGGCGTTAAAGACGACCAATAGATGTTTTTAAATCGCTTTGCAGCACTTCCGAGGTCTACTTTGTTATCTTCTGCAGGTAAAATCGTGGTCACATCCTTTTCTGTCGTTACCGTCTTTTCACCATCAAAATTAAACCCATCTGTAACCAACGTTCCATCAAGTCGTTTTGGCATTTCCTTTTTCTTTTTATTCAACAGTAACTTCCAAAATACAAGACCACGCACCCATCTCTGTCAACTCTCTGTTTAGGTAAGGATCGGTTAAAATAACATGTAATTGTTGCATGTTTGCATGTGAAAGTGGCACAGCGTATTGCATATTGATGCTTGCGTCGCTCGCTTCGATTTGTCCGTTTGCGCTTTGGATGTGTTGGACGTAAAAAGGCGCTGAAATTTGGTTCGGAACTGCATTCACAAAGCGCGTTGTGCCTTGCAATGTCGGAGAGTTGAGCGCGATGGCCCACGGCGAGCCAAGAAAAATACCCGTTCCAAAAACGTGATTGTAAGCGAAAACGGTCGGATTCGCTTCCATTAAAAACAATGAAGTTGGTTGCAGCGATTGGTCTCCAATATTCCAAATAAGAATGGATTTGTCAATGTCGTCTTCCCACACGCATGGATTTGTTGGATGTGCAGCTTGAAATGCAGCGTTTGCGGCGCATTGTGCATTAATGTAGGCCAAAAGTTGCGTTTGCGTGTAATGACCAACTGGAATCACCAATGTGAAAGTGTCAAACACAAGCGCGTTGTTTTGCGGTGTAATGTTGTACAAATTGTTTGCAAAGACAAAACTCACAACACGCACGCGGCTCGCATTCACGATTGGCTGGTTCAGGTTAAAAATGCAGTTTGACGAGCGAAAACCGGGAGCATTTCTCGAGTCCAAGTAAACAAGGTACTTCATCTTTTTTTCTTTTTATTCCAACACAATTTGTTCCTGACAGTTTTTGAAAAATTTGATTTTGCCTTTTTGGACGGAAATACACAAGAACGCGTACTGGTGTTGTGTCACTTCGCGAAACAAATCCAAGAAGCGTTTTTTGTCCACGATGGAGACCTCGCGGTACAATGCCTCCAGTTCGACTTGGGCACAGGCTGCAAACACGACGAAACAGTCGCAATTTGCACGCACGACTGTCGGGACTTGACTGATTTTTTGGCACAGAAACACGCACGACAAGCGCAAATGTCTCGAGTTTGAGATAAACCGATTCAAGTCGGCCTGACCCACGTGACGCAGCTCCTCGCCGTTGTCATCGAAACAAACAAGAGTGGTTAAATTGTTCGTTTCTTGCTCTGCAATCAAGTCTGCCAAAAGCGGTTGCGACACTTCATCGTACACCCGCACGCCTTTTGGGTCAAGTTTGTTCCACAGAATCTCGTATTGTGCGCGAAATGTTGGGGAAATAAAAACAACACGGTCGTATTTGCGAAACCAGCCGTTTGGGTTTAATAAAAACTGCAAAAAAAGATTTGACTTCCCACTGCCCTTTTTCCCAACGATCATCGTAATGTGGCTTTCAGCTGAGATCAAGCCGTTCAGTTCCGGCATCGGCTTCTTCCGCTTGCGTTTCGGCTTGTCCGTCTTGGTCACAATCGCCGCTCTCTTCTTCGATTCTTGGTTCAGGAGGCTCTGGACTTTGTCTCCGAGGCCCGCTAGCATATTGCTCACGCTTTCCATTTGCAATGTCCAAGAAAGATAACACTGCTATTTTTACCTTATTACTGAAAAACTGCACAAAGTCCGCTCCTTCCTCTTCGATTGCTTTGCGAAGGCTCACATCGGCTAAGATCTGTTCGCGAACGTGCCCGTCCCCATTTGCAATTCTATCTATGCCGCTAGCCATGATTTGATGGAATCCGTCCAAGACAGAGCTTTGGAACTCCTTTTTGTTTTCAAAGTCTTTTTCTTGGACAAATTCTTCCAGTCTTTTTGCTGGGTATTTGCAGACGACTCGCCATTGTTCAGGGGATTTGACGTAGAATCTGGCTCGTTTTCGGAGCTCGTCTTCTTGGCTCGCTTCGGTGGTCTTGGCTTCGTCTGTTGCTGATTCTGGCTTTCGCTTTTTGGATTTCTTGGCTTTTTTGGTGACGACCTCTCCCTCTTCACGGTCGTGTTTTTTGTCGGAGTAAAATTGTTCGAGCTCATCTGACATCTCCCTTTTTTTTTCTTATTATAAAAAAAGAAAAAAGATGTCTGATTCAGAACAGAAGGAAGTCGTGCCTGAGGTGGTGGAGGAAAAATCCAAGAATGAAAAACGCATCGCACAACTTGCGGAAGCCCGTCTGAAAAAGGCCCAGAAAAAGGCCCAAGACGAAGAAGAGCGCAAACGCGACAAACAGAG
>JAFDXG010000154.1 GCA_018268105.1 Bacteroidota bacterium
CTTTTCTTTATTGTAACAGCATCAACTTAATTGCTGGCAGGTTGCTCTCCAGCAGAGCCTGCTTCCTCTTTTAGTTGATAAATGCAATAAAAGTATTTTATTCCATAATGTCACCAACCATTTTTAAGTACATTACCAAAGTTTACGGATCGTCACCGGCCGGCCGTAAGTATAACGTCCTTCTTTGTATCTCCACCAGCCCCAGTCATATACCACAAATATTTTATTGTCTTCCTTTGTTTCTTCCACTGCCATATAGTGCGTGGTGGGAATGCCGGATGTTAGTTGCTGTACATTGCTCCAGGTATCGCCTCCATCGCTACTTACGGCAATATAATTGCCGTTCCACGGATGGTCCGGTTTTTGCCAGCAGGCTTTTGCGGGTATACGTATACCAAAGGCTGCTACCAGTAGCCCGCTGCGCAATACGCAAAGATCCGGATCCACCACAGCCCCAATAATTTCAATAGCGTTTTCCACTACGGGGATCCCTTTCCGCTTTACGTCCAGAAACATATCCCTCCATTTTTCAGTAGCATATACATCCCGGTCTGCAAACTGGATAGGTTCCGGTTTGCTCCAGGTTTTTCCTTCATTATCTGAAAAGGCTTTAAACAACTCCCGCCCTGTACGCATAAAACAGATAAGCCTTCCGGCGTGTTTGCCTTTGCTTACACGGTTCAACACCGGCTCACCAAAACCCTCGGTTTGTGCCTGGGGCATAGTGGTAATGCAGGATACATATTTCCAGTGACGTCCTTTATTAGAAGAGCGAAATACCATTACCCTTGTTTTGATCATCCGTACTTCATAATCCGATGGGCTTTTGTCTCCTTTCTGCCATCCGTAGATCGTGGTCATCAGGTCGCCGTTCGGCAGTTCAATAATGCGGCGATGCAAACGCATAGCAACATGCGGGCGGCCACCATCGTCTGAAGACGCATAAAAATTGGCGTCGGGTATGTCAAACGTAACCGTAACCGGCCCTTTAATGGTTTTCATGTCGTCTGTGGAGTAAAACATAAGTGTTTCACCGGTATCCGGTTTACTACCCGGTGTTACATAGGTTTCCAGCCCCATGATGGTACCATCCTTCAATTGTATCATTCCGCCCTCTATATTAATATCGTTCTTGCCTGCAAACAGGGTAACTTTATTCCAGGTAGTTCCTTTATCCCGGGATACTACGGTATCTATCGCATAAGGATAATAAATGCGTTCCTGGGGAAGAGGTTTGTTACTGTTCTGCATCTGTACCACAATGGTATCATTGCGGGTGATCAGCATGAAAGGCTGTAACCCGTCATCCATCACCATTCGCTCTTCTCCATACTCGAACGTCAGTTGGTTATCGCTGAGCACGGTAATAGGTTTATTACGTGCTATTTGCCATCGTCCCCTTTCCAGGTTTTGTTTACCCCGGAATAGTGTTGAATTAACAAAGGGAACCCCGGCCATTACCACGCCGGTTTGTCGTAAAAACTTTCTTCGTGAGGGATGTTGATCCATTTTTAACTGATTTTGTTTTTGTAAAAGGATTTTATAGTTATATGCTCTGCCATACCCAGTCTTCCCATTCCGCTTTATTTGTTCCCGGCTCTGTGAACACATCATGGTTTCCAGTAGGTAGCCCCGATATAATACTTTCCGAAAAGATTGTAATAGTATACGGTCATAATCCGGCCGTCCTGCATTTCTATGGATTCGGGGTAGCCGATATCCCAGTTGATAAAGTCGCTGCGCAGCACCACTTCATTGTCCATATCCCATGTTTGCCCGTTATCGTGGCTGAAGCATGCCCTTATACCACCGGGTTCTCCGTGTCTTCCGGAACCCTCACGTATACCATAAGAAGCTAAAATGCTGCCGTTTTTCAACTGGATCAGGTCAACGGGGTGGCCGATCATCTTTGTTTTAACGGGCGCCGTCCAGGTTTTACCACTATCATCAGAATAGCCGATATAAATGGCATTCTCGTCTGCATGATTGCGCATGGCGACAATTAATCTTCCTGTTTTTGTCCTTACAATACCTGGCTCAAGGAACCCTTTCATTTTTCCCCCGGGGTCGCTGGCTATGGTAGAAACATAGTGCCAGGTTTTGGCTTTATCCGTAGAACGCAACAGTACGGAACCGATATTCTTTGAATCTCCGTTAATTTCATAGCCGATAACGCTCATTATAATACTGCCATCCGGCATCTCAATAGGCGCGTCGGTTGGTCCCTCAACTCCGGTAAAAGGCATATTCTTCATGTCTATAAAATTGCCCTGCTGCCAGGTTTGTCCGTTGTCTTTAGAGGTAATAAAATGCGCGCCTAACCTCGCCCGGTTAAGCGGCTTCAGTTCCTCCTTACCGCCCCAGTTATAAGTGCCATCCGATTTGTACAGGTCATTATAGTAGATCCCCACGATAATGGTTCCGTCTTTCAACTGAATACCACAGCCCTCCCGTTCGTCCAGGTCTTTTATGGCACTTACTACTTTTCGGTCGCCCCAGGTTTTTCCATTGTCTTTGGAACGCACCATTACAATGTCGCCATCATTGGCAAAATGTTCGGTAGCTTCCCTTGTAAACAGGAGAATGTCGCCGTTTTTCAGCTTAATAATATCGGCGGGGTGCAGGTGCCGGTAGCCGTTGGTATAAATGACCTGGTGCTCCATTTTATCATTTCCCAGTTCTTTATTATATGCCTTGGCGGCCAGCAGGTGGGTGTGCTCCATAAGCAGGTTCATATCCTTTTGCATGCTTTCAATCCGCTTCTCCAGCATTTGAACAGTAGGTTTTTCCAGTACGTCCTTATAATCCTTTACCATAAACCATCCGTAATTCCAACGGGCAAAGGGCATGAGTTCTACTTCAATGAGTGCAGGTTTTCCGGCTTCTACTGCAGATTCCGGCACTGTAAGCTGGTAAATGCCGCTGTTGCCGTTCAATGCAAATTGCCGGTGTTCCCCGGTATAAGAAAATTCCCTGCGCTTTGAAAGGTATTTGAGTTCAAAATCTCCGTTGCGCCAGGTAAAATCATGTTGTCTGCCGATATGGAACCTGAGGGCATCTTTGCCGTTAACGCGCAATTGCAACTCAGGACCAATAATAAACTCTTCCGGTACCATAGCGCTCGATGCAATAAAACTGAACACGGTTTTTTGCTTTTGAGGGACTACTGCCGTATTCCATGATAAAACATTTTTCTTCATTTGTTCTTTTGCCCACCATCCTGCAGTCATATAACCTTTGGTGGTTCCGCGAAAATCGCGTACCGGGTAAGACCGGTTCGCGTTATAATGAAAAACGACTGTATCGAACCCTTCCACCATCTGCACTTCCTGGGCGGCAGCGGAACGAAAAATAAAGAACAACAGTAACAGGCAAAGAATTTGTTTTGATTGTTTCATACTACATGTTTAAATAGCGAATATTTGTGTTAAGGTTGGGTTGCAAGATGTGGTGCGGACTTGCGATCGACATCTTTGAGATTCCAGATAGTACTGCCCAAAAAATATTTTCCGAAAAGATTATAATAATACACGGTCATGATCCTGCCATCTTCTATTTCGAGCGACTCCGGATAACCAATGTCCCAGTTGATAAAGTCATTGCGAAGCACTACCTCATCTTTTATATCCCAGGTTGCTCCGTTATCATTACTGAAGCAAGCCCGTATGCCCCCCGGCTCAGCATGAAGTCCAACGCGAATGCCGTAGGTAGCCATGATTCTTCCATCCTTCAACTGGATCAGGTCCACGGGATGACCAATCATTTTTGTTTTGAATGGCGGCACCCAGGTTTTGCCGTCATCATCGGAATAGCTAATGTAGATCGCATTCTCATCTGCATGATTGCGCAGACCTGTGATCAGCCTCCCGGTTTTTGTTCGCACCAATCCCGGCTCCAGAAAGCCTTTTTGTTTACCGCCCGGATCGCCTGCAATGGTAGACACATATTTCCAGGTCTTTGCCTGATCGGTTGATCTTAGTAAAACAGCTCCGTTATTTTTTGGATCGCCGTCAATGCCATAGCCAATAACACCCATAACAATGCTGCCATCCGGCATCTCGATAGGCGCGTCTGTCGGCCCTTCAACCCCGGTAAAAGGCATATTCTTCATGTCTATAAAATTGCCCTGCTGCCAGGTTTGTCCGTTGTCTTTAGAGGTAATAAAATGCGCACCTAACCTTGCCCTGTTAAGCGGCTTTTGCTGCTGTTCCTTTCCCCAGTTGTAGGCGCCATCCGGAAGGTACAGGTCATTATAGAAGATTCCTACGATAATGGTTCCGTCTTTCAACTGGATGCCACAGCCCTCCCGTTCGTCCAGGTCTTTTATGGCGCTTACTACTTTGCGGTCTACCCAGGTCTTACCATTATCCTTCGAGCGCAGCATCACAATATCTCCGTCATTGGAAATATGCTCGGTTGCCTCCCGGGTAAAGAGCAGGATATCCCCGTTCTTTAATTTTATAATATCGGCAGGATGCAGGTGACGATATCCGTTAGTATAAATAACCCGGTGCTCGAACTGATCATTCCCGAGTTCTTTATGGTACAACTTTGCAGCCAGTATGTTCGTATGTTCCATCAGCAGGTTAATATCTTTTTGCATTCCCTCTATCTGTTTTTGCAGCATTTGTACCGTAGGCGCCTGCAGCACATCTTTATATGCTTTTACCATAAACCATCCATGATCCCAGCCTTCAAACGGAAGCAGTTCCACCTGTATGGTTGCAGCTTTGCCTTTTTCCAGGACAGCGGCCGGAACAGTGAGCCTGTAAATGCCGCTGTTGCCATTGAGTACAAACTGTCGTTGTTCGCCGGTATAAGGAAATTCAACTCTTTTTGAAATATATTTCAATTCAAATGCGCCTTCTTTCCAGGTAAAATCATGTGTTCTCCCAATATTAAATGTAAGCGCATACTGCCCGTTCACGCTTAAGCGCACTTTCGGCCCGATCAGGATATCCGCCGGTAAAACGGCTCCGGATCCGATAAAGCTGAACACAGTGGCCATTTTTTCCGGCACAACGGCAGTCTTCCACGACAAAACATTTTCCTTCATTTGTTCTTTTGCCCACCATCCTGCAGTCATATATCCTTTTGTTTGCCCGCGAAAATCACGAACCAATACGCCCCTGTTGGCATTATAATGAAAAGCGACCGTGTCGAATCCCTCTACCTGTTGCACCTGCTGACTAAAAGCAGATGAAGCGGTACAAAATAATAAGCACAGTAAAATGATTTGTTTTGATTGTTTCATACTTTCTATTTAAACAATGAATGATTTACCCATCTCTGTATATTTTTTTCATTTGCGATCGTGTTTTTTATGAACTTCAGCACCGCCCTCTTTTATTTTTTTCCGGTTTTTAAAATATTGATCCAGGAATGTCCAGGTACGTGCGTAAGAATCCATACAGCTGGTGTGTGCTAGGTCCGGGTAAAACTGGTATTCTTTTTTCGTGGTGGGTATTTGGTCATACACCGCTTTAACCGTTGCTGCGGGACACAATACATCTTTCCCGCCGGCACTTATGAACGTTGGCACACGGATATGACGGGCCAGCACATACGGATCAAAATAATCCAGTGTCTGGAAGGCTTTTTCGTTGTTATTGCCCGCCTGGTCGAGCAGTATTTTTGCCAGCGAACCGGGAATAACCGCCGCCTGTCTTAAATGACAAAGAAAAGGAACATGGGCTACAACCGTTTTAATACGGGGGTCCAAAGCAGCCACCGCCAAAGCAATACCGCCAGCCTGGCTGGTGCCTACCATCGCTATCCGGGAACTGTCAATATCTGCCCGGGTTACTACATAATCGATCATGCGGACCATGTCCATATACGCCCCCCGGTAATAATATGCTCCGGGTCCTGCAAGATTCGTACTGAGCTTGTCACTATGGATGGTAAAATAATTGGCTGAGGGGCCCTGCCCTCGAGGATAAACCTGCAAAACGGCATAGCCCCGCTGGCATTCTCCGAGTTGTATACCCTGTCCATTCCCACTATACCCTGAAGCCGTTACCAGCACCGGCCAGGGATGGGCTGGCGCTTCTCCCTGAACAGGAACAGACAGGAACCCTGAAACTGTTACATTGTTCAGACTCTTAACCGTAATAAAATATTTCCGGTACGGCAGTGGCTCATTAACAACCTCCTCCTTAGCATCAACGGAAATAGCAGCAAGTGCCTCCCGTGTTTTTTTCCAAAAATCGTCAATAGTATCATTAACGGAGCTGTTCATTCCCGGTAGTTGCGTTACCTGAAATCCTGCAGCATAATATGCCGAAGCGTTCGTTGTTACTAACAGGAGTAGTATCAAACACCAGGATTTAAGCATCAACAGCATTTTCATATCATTCACCATTAAGCGCTTTTACCGATAATTCATTTAATAGCGGTTCCTGATTCCGGTACCGCAGCAGGTTTTGATAAAAAATATCCCATACACGTTCTAAAAAATGCGGGCTGGCACTGGAGCCCGAAATATGGGGTGTAAATAGTACCTGCGGCATTTCCCATAACGGGTGATCAGGCGGCATCGGATAATGATAATGTGTATCTAAGGCGGCACCCGCGAACCATTTTTCTTCGAGGGCTTTCACCAGGGCGGTCTCTTTTATTAGCGGTCCCCGTGCCGGGTTTAATAAAAAGGCAGAAGGTTTTAATAACCTTAACTCTTTCTCACCTACAATCCCCTCTGTAGCTGCTGTTTGCGGAATGGCCATAACGAGGAAATCGACCGTTCTTAAAAAAGAATCTTTTTCATTTATGTAGAAAACGCGATCGGGCAGCACTCCATCCGGATCGCCGGTGCCGGGCACGCAATAGGTATTCGTTCGGGGGCGCAGCTCCGAACGGCTCAGTACGTATACTTTCATGCCGAGAGCCTTTGCCAACCGGGCAGTTTCGCGACCGATGCCGCCATATCCCCATATCCCTACAATACGACCCCGGATCTCCTCCTGGAAACGTGCCGACCGGTCCCAAATTTTATTTTGCTGGTTATTCAACATCCCTTTAAAGTCTCTGGCCAGATTGATCATCATGGCCATGTTCCATTCTGCAATGGGCACATCAAACACTCCTAATGCATTACAACAATGGATATTCCTTTCGGGAAATCCCTGTTTAATCAATTGTGTGTAACCGGCCGAAGCTATTTGCACCAGCTTCAGCTTTTTCATTTGCAAATGGTTTTCCGGAGGAAGGGTACACAGCAGCATTTCAGCATTTTCAATTTCAACTGCCGGCAACGAACGCCGCTCTACCGAAGGTTCAGGCAATACCCGAAGCGTTATTCCTTCCAACGCCTGTATCTTTTTTAAAACAGGCTCATAAACCGGCAAGTCGATAATCAGTTCCATTGTCCGATCAGGTTGTTAATAATTTTACCCGGCACGCTGTTAAATACTTCACCTCCGGGCACAAAAGGGAAACATTTTATCATCTAAGTTGTCAGGATTTTTCCTGGTACACTGTTGAACTCACCTGTTCCCGGTATGAAAGGGAACCTGTTTATTGTATCTTCTGTTAATTCAATGCCTAAACCAGGTTTTTCGGGTGGCAATACATAACCATCTTTGATTTGAAGGCTATCGCCGATCAATTCGCTATGTAATGGGCCATAGGCCGGAGCTACCTCGAGTATTTTGGTATTGGGGCAGGCAAACCCACAATGAATATTTTGCATTTGTGAAGCGCCGGCGCCCCATGCATGAGGTGCAACGGCACACCCGTGAGCAGATAATAACGCTGCCACCTGCATAAACTGAGCAGGTCCCGCTGTGAAAGATGCATCCGGTTGACCAATATTAAAACAGTCCTTATTTATAAATGTCTGCCATTCACCAACCGTTGTGAGGCACTCACCACCGGCAATAGGTGTTGTAGTTCTTTTTACCAGTTCTGCATACTCATCAGGCTTGTTATAATGCAGTGGCTCTTCAAAGAAAATAAGATTAAACGGTTCCAATGCTTTTGCAACGGCAGTAGCAGTTTCCAAACCCCAGGTAAGCTTGCTGTGGTTGCCCATATGCGCATCGAATGCCAGCCAAAGATCGTTTCCAAAGCGTTGGCGAATATAGAGCGCTTTTGCTGCTTCAAAATCTGCGGCCTCAGCCGGGTTGTTTGATATTTCAGATCCTTTTCCTTTGTAATAAGCGCCGGCTCCCACCTTTACGCCGTGAAATCCCAGTGAACGATAAAACGCTATCTTGCCGGTCAGTTTATCAATAGGGTAATTGCTGGGTCCACCAGTAGCATAACAGGGAATGCGGTCATGTTCGCTATACAGTGATTTCCCTTCTTCTGTTTTAATAAAGTCATCTTTCTTTGCTTCTCCCAACAATTTATAAACAGGTAGTCTTAATGCTTTCCCTTTCAGATCCCATAAGGCAGCTTCTATTCCTGCTAAAACAATGGCTCCAAGCCCGACCCTACACCAGAAATTCCCACAGTGGTACATTCTTTGCCAGAGTTCGGGAATATCCTCTATCCCATTTCCGACTAAGATGGGTTTAAAAAAATCAACGATAGAAGGAACACCTTCCGGAAAAAAATAACCGGCATAAGTTTCCCCTATACCGGTTAATCCGCTATCTGTTTCAACTTTGATAAAGGCTGCACTGCGTAATTGTCTTGCTTCAGAAAGATAAGGGTCATTTGTACAGGGACCGGTAAGTAAAATTGTTTTAATGTCCGTTATTTTCATCCTTTTATTTTTATGTAGCTTAGATTTTCATCGGGTATTATTTCCTTCTCCTTTGTTGTACCTGTGTTTTATTTTTAAAATGGCATAAGCCGCGGTTGCGCGGATGTCCGCTCCTTCTTTACCATTTATATCATAAAAGCCAGCTGCGTTTTCATTATTTAACATAGCTGTTAAAACAGGAAGATGATCGATGCTCCCTTTATCGGCTAAAGCAAGTGCCAACTCTATTCTTTCGCTCGTTGAAAACTGTTCATTGTTCTTCAGCATTTCCTGTTCTATGGTCTGGTACGACTTTTCTTTTTTATCGTTAGAGGGCAGCGTTACAAATGCTGTATTGAGCAAGCTATACCGCATACCCGTTTCAACGGGCTCATCCAGCGCTTTATTAGCAAGCCCCGTCCACTCGTTGAAGGTTAATCCATCTATTTTTCGTAATATAAAAGCGCTGATCTTCCTGATGATCTGGTTTGAATCTTCTTCGGCCAGACGAAGAAATTCATTTCTGTTTTTTTTCATTGCCGAATCCGATGAATAAGAAACGGCCCAAAGCGCATAAGTGTTCAGATTTCTGTTGTCGGAGGTAAGTGTCTTTTGCGTAAGTTCAGGATATTTGACAAGCGGCGACTGCTCCAGCTTTGCCAGTGTTTCGGTAGCATGCAGGCGGTCGGGGGCATCCGGATTTCCATAAACCTCGAAGATCTTGCTGATCCAATGCTCTCTATCTTTGGGGTTTTCCTCGGCTTGCGCCAATACCCTCCATATACCAATGCGATAGGGTGTTTCCTTATTGTGCAGGCTGTCTTCTGCCAGATAAACTTTTTTTACCTCATCTTTGTATCCTAACCAAATGAGATATTCTGCTGCATGCACTTTTACAAATTGTGATTGCTTGCTGAGTACTTCACGTAATTCAGCCATTGCTTTTTCCGCTAAAGGGCCGGGCTTAACTTTATTGATATTACAGGAGGTCATAAGGAGATTTATTATGCAAAAAATACACGTTAAAATATATTTCATAAGGAGCATTGAAGATTTAAATAAATAATCATTTTAATAAAAGGGAATGAATAGCTGCACCGCCTGATTACATTAATAAAAACCAATTATAATTGGTTTACTTCGGTAACTAAATTACTTCTTAAATATGCTGTACAATGATACTATTCTTCTTTATTGTTGTACTTATTTTTGAAATGGAAAACTATAATCAATGGAACCATTGAACTTGTGTGCCGAGCGCCTGTTTTTCTTTGTATGCTGCGATAAATGCTTCGATTACATCCGGTATCCCGGGCACTTATGACATCCTCTTTTTCCAACTACGGAAAAAAGTATCATATTTATGTATTAAAGTAACAATTGTTTTTGTGGCATACTTCTACATTTGAAAAGCACGCTTCAAAATCAGATGCCTATATTCTATTACCGTGACACAATCCACAGAATTATCAATGCACAAATCTTCCTTTTATCCCTGGCTGGTGGTGGCTATGTTATGTGTGGTTGGGCTTTTGAATTATCTCGACAGGATGATGATCACCACCATGCGCAGCTCCATAATATCCGAAATTCATATGACCGATGCGCAGTTTGGCCTGCTTACCTCTGTATTTCTTTGGGTATACGGATTGCTAAGCCCGCTGGCAGGGTTTATTGCTGATAAATTCAATAAAAGCAGGATCATTATTGTCAGCCTTTTGATATGGTCCGGGGTAACGTTTTTAACAGCCTATGCCACCAGCTTTGAATACCTGCTGGCAACGAGGGCGCTGATGGGAATTAGTGAAGCTTTTTATATCCCAACCGCGTTGGCACTGATCATGGATTATCACCGGGGCAATACCAGGTCTTCCGCCAATAGTGTGCATATTATGGGCATTATGGTTGGGCAGAGCCTTGGTTTTATAGGAGGCTGGCTTGCGGAGGCTCATTCGTGGAACTTTGCTTTTAATATATTAGGGGGCATTGGGATGTTGTATGCCGTCGTACTGATATTCTGCTTAAGAGATAACAAAGAGCCCGATCAGACAGAGACTTCAGTGGAAAAGGCTGACCTGGGGAATAAGCCAAAGTTTTTTGCAGTGATCAGGTATTTACTGACTAATAAAAAATATTTGAAAGTACTTTATATATGGAGTGTGATTGGTATTGTGGGCTGGGTAATCGGTGGTTGGTTGCCAACCTTCTATAAAGAAAAATTTAGTTTGTCTCAGACGATGGCGGGAGTATATGCTACAGGTTATTTTCATACTGCCTCCATCATCGGGGTATTAGTTGGCGGTTATTTTGCAGACAGATGGAGCCGGACGAATAAGTATGCAAGAATATTGTTGCCTATGATCGGTTTGTGTATTGCTGCTCCCGCTATTTTTATTGCCGGATATTCTTCTGTGCTGGTCGTGGCGGTGGCTTGTTTTATGCTGTATGCGTTCACCCGTATTTTTTCAGATGGGAATATGATGCCCATATTGTGCATGTTCGTGGATCAGAAATACAGGGCAACTGCTTACGGGGTGCTGAATCTTTTTGCTACCGTTATTGGCGGGATAGGTATATATGCAGGCGGATACCTAAGGGATATCAATATAGATCTTGGACTGTTGTTCAGGATTGCTGCATTACTGCTGGCAACAGGAGCGCTGTCATTGTATTTGTTGAAACGATCTGTAAGCAGGCAATAAGCAAAACTGCATAAAAGTGACAGTGGCAAAGGTGATAGAAAGAATTAATTTTGGAACCAATAGCCGGAAATGGGAGATGTGGCGTCTCAAATTTCAATTTTCAAATTTCAAATCTTTTTATGCGTAAAAGCAGGGTTCTAAAAAAGCTTCGCGAAGGCGAAAACGTGAGTTGTATAAAAATTAACCTGGCAGATCCGAGAGTATGCGAAATGGCTGCGCTGGCTGGCTTTGACTGCGTATGGGTGGACCAGGAACATATCAGCCAGGATTGGTCGGCGCTTGAGGCTTCTGTTTGGGCAACAAAGGCACATGATGCGGACCTGCTGGTAAGAGTTCCGAGAGGAGCTTATAATAATTATATCAAGCCGTTGGAGATGGATGCAGCAGGTATTATGGTGCCGCATATACTAAGCCTTGCCGATGCAAAAGAAATAGTATATCATACAAGGTTTCATCCTGTAGGAAGAAGGGCAATTGATGGCGGGAATGCTGATGGTGCATATACAGGCGTAGATTTTAATCAATATTTAAAGGAAGCCAATGAACAGCGTTTTGTGGTATTACAGATTGAAGATCCAGAGCCACTGGACGAGCTGGAAGCTATAGCTGCATTGCCGGGGTACGACATGTTGTTTTTTGGACCTGGTGACTTCAGCCAGGGAATAGGCGCACCCGGGGTATGGGATCATCCGTTATTGATTGAAACAAGAAAAAGGATCGCAACGATAGCAAAGCAATATGGAAAATTCGCTGGGACGGTAGGAAGCCCCGCCAACCTGAAAGAACTGCATGCAATGGGCTACCAGTTTGTAAGCATAGGCGCCGATGTGGTGGGTTTAAAAAATTATTATACTTCATTGCTGCAGGCATTTAATAATACTTCATCTGTAAACGGTAGTTCCTATTTAGAGAAGCAATAAAGTATGCAAAAAAGATTTTTAGGAAATACAGGTATCCGGGTTTCAGAGATTGCATTTGGAGGAGTGGAAATTGGGATGCCCTATGGTATTGGCGTAATTGGAAAGGATGAAATGATATCTGAAAGTAATGCTATTTCACTGTTGCAGCTTGCTGTTGCAAACGGGTTTAATTTTTTTGATACAGCCCGCATGTATGGGGTCAGTGAAAATATAATGGGGAAAGCATTCAGGCATTGCCGTCAGGATATTGTAATCGCTACAAAATGCCGTCATTTCAGGAATAGGGAAGGGCTGCTTGCGTCAGATGCAGAGATCAAAAAATTAATACATGCATCCATAAGGGAAAGCTTGTTGGCGTTGCAAACGGATTATATTGATGTGTACATGCTTCACCAGGCTGATATGGAGATACTTGACCGGCAGGTTATTGCTGATGAGATGCTGAGGCTTAAAAAGTCCGGTGTGGTAAGAGCCATTGGCGCATCTACCTATAGTGTGGAAGAAACCCGGAAAGCTGTTGAATCCGATATATGGAACGTGATACAGCTCCCTTTTAACTTAATGGACCAGCGCCAGCAAACTTTGTTTGAGCTTGCGGCAAAGAGTGGAGTGGGTATAGTAGTGCGTTCCGTTTTACTTAAAGGATTATTAAGTACCAGGGGAACAGGTTTGCATCCTGCGCTTCTTCAGGTGGAAGAACATATAAAAAAATACAGCAGCCTGCTGCAAAACGGGGAGTCTCTTCCCAAAACGGCAGTGAAGTTCGCGCTGTCTTTTCCGCAGGTTTCTTCCGTGCTGGTGGGCATAGATAAGGAGTCGTATTTGTTAGAATCACTGGATGCTGCAGACGGGCATTATATGGATAAAGAACGTTTACAGCAGGCGCGTTCACTTGCCTATCCCGATCCGGCTTTTCTGGATTTGCCGTACTGGGATAAAATGGGGTGGCTGAAATAATTTGAGATTTTAAATTTGAAATTACTATCAGTTATCAGCAGATCTAAACTATTAACTGCAAACAAGAAACAGTAAACAACAAACCATAAAACCAAACCACTTTGTGCACCTCCGTGTTTTTGTGCCTTCGTGGTTCAAATCTCAAATTTCAAATGTTACGTGTCGGTATTATCGGAATGAGCGCGGGTAATGCGCATCCTTATTCATGGTCATCTATCATCAATGGTAAATATGATGGCAAAGAAATTACAACAATTGGCTATCAGGGTGTAACGACATATCTCGATGCCAATAAAGATACATTAGGCTTGCCGGAAGCAAGAGTTACCCATGTGCTGACGCAGGATATATCCATTTCAAAAAGCATTGCTGCTTCCTCCGGTATTGAAAGTATAGCCGAAAGAGCTGAGGATATGATCGGGAAAGTGGATGCGGTTATACTTGCCCGTGACGATGCTGAATTTCATGTTGAAATGGCCAAGCCGTTTATTGAAGCCGGTGTGTCTGTTTTTATTGATAAGCCTTTGGCAATAAAGCAGGAAGATTTAAATTGGTTTGAAGAGCAACATGCTGCGGGAAAATTTATTATGTCGTGCTCCTCCATGCGTTATGCCAATGAATGCAGGGTTGTGAAGCAGGATATTGCATCACTTGGCAGACTGGAGCTGGTGACCGCAGTGGGTAAAAAAGACTGGCTGAAGTATGGTGTGCACATGATCGAGGCGATGTTTGCAACACTGGATGATCCCAAAGTGGCTACTGTTCAGCATGTTGGCGAAAAGGGCAAAGATGTGGTGCATATTACCTTTGAAAACGGTCTGCCTGCAACCATTCACTTATTTATGGAGATCTCCGGCACTTTCCAGTTGACTTTCTTTGGGCATCAGGCCTGGAGGACGGCAGATATAAAAAATTCTTATTCCATGTTCCGGGATAATATCATAGAATTTTTGAGGAGTGTGAAAGAAGGAAAGCCGAGAGTGGATTTCAGTATAACAAAAAATATCATCAATACCGTGATCGCTGCAGAAGCAAGCAGGCTCTCCGGTGGCAAAATCATTCATTTAAAATAGTTACGCATGAACGTAATGCAATTGTTCAGCTTAAAAAATAAGGTAGTGCTGGTTACGGGAGGTGCGGGCAATTACGGCCGCTCCATAACCGAAGGATTAGGTGAAGCCGGTGCTACGGTGATCATCGCTTCCCGTAATATAGAGGCGATAGAGAAGACAGCAGCAGGTTTTCGTGCAGGCGGATGGGATGTTCATGGCATGCAGGTAGACCAGGCTGATAAATCCTCGGTATTAAGCCTGAAAGAAAATATTACCAGGCAGTTTGGCAAGCTTGATGTTTTTGTCAACAATGCCGTATCACGCCCGATGAAAGGATACAATGCGCCGATAGAACAGTTTGATGAATCTATGCGGGTGAATGCAACCGGTATGATGGATATTCTCAGGGAGATGACGGATTTAATTATACGATCAGGAGGCGGTAGTGTGATCAATATCAGCTCTATGATGGGTATGCATGCTCCCATATATTCCAACTACGATGGTATACCGGGCATGGGTGATATTGCACCGGATTATTGCTTTCACAATGCGGGACTGATCATGCTTACCCGCTTTATGACTAAAACGCATGCGGGTAAAAATATCCGTTTTAATTGCATCAGCCCCGGTGGGTTGTTCAACAACCAGCCGGAAAAATTTGTAGAAAATTATTGTAAGAAGGTTCCGTTGGGTAGGATGGCCAACAATGATGATATCAAAGGGCTGATCGTGCTGCTATCCTCAGAAGCGGGTGCATATATAAATGGCGAAAATATTTTGATTGACGGCGGGTTATATGCATAAAAAGTATTGTTGAATGTGCCTGTTAAGTTACATGCAAAAGGCAACATTGACCAATTCTTAAGCCTCTGAAATTCAATTAGCAAAATCAAATAAGTCGTATGAAAATAAAAGCAGCAGTTTTGTATGAAACAGGGAAAGCAAGACCTTATACTGAATCGAAACCGTTACAAATTGAAGAAGTATATCTGAGTGCTCCCTTGCGGGATGAAGTATTGGTAAAGATATATGCCGCGGGTATATGTCATTCAGATCTATCGGTGATTGATGGCAGCCGGCCAAGACCGTTACCAATGCTGATAGGGCACGAAGCAGCCGGGGAGGTAGTGGAATGTGGCGCCGGTGTAAATGATCTGAAGCCCGGTGATCGTGTTGTCTTTTCATTTGTACCGGCCTGCGGGCATTGTATTCCCTGCATGACCGGACGCCCTGCACTCTGCGAGCCGGGTGCTGCTGCCAATGCAAATGGTGTATTGCTTAACGGAGGTGTTCGTTTGAAAAATGCCTCGCTCCGCGATCTTCAGCATCATCTTGGGGTATCGGCGTTCGCGGAATACGCGGTAGTATCGCGCCGCTCTCTAATAAAGATCAATAAAGATATTTCGTATCCTGTCGCTGCCTTGTTTGGTTGCGCTGTGCTGACGGGTGTAGGCGTTGTTATCAATACCGCTAAGTTGAATGCCGGGCAAACCATTCTCATTGTGGGGCTTGGTGGGGTAGGGCTTGCCGCGTTGCTGGGCGCTTTAGCCGGTGGAGCAGCAACAATAATAACGGCCGATATCAATGCAGACAAACGAACTGCTGCGCTGACAATGGGCGCCCATTATGTGATAGATCCCGCTGCACCGGAGGCTGTGCAGAAGGTGAAAGATATCACCGGCGGTGGCGTGGATATTGCGGTGGAGTTTGCCGGCGTTGTTAATGCATTGGAATTTGCATATGCTTCCACAAAGCGAGGAGGCATTACCGTTAGTGCAGGACTGCCTCATCCTTCCGTTTCTTTCACATTGTCTCCCACATTGCTGGTGGGTGAAGAAAGAACTTTAAAAGGTTCTTATTTAGGTAGCTGTATCCCGGCGAGAGATATTCCTGCATTTATTGCTTTACACCAGTCGGGTAGGCTGCCTGTTGAGCAGCTTTTGTCCCATACCATCAGGCTGGATGAAATAAACGAAGGCTTTGAGCGCCTGGCAGCAGGCGCCGCAATGAGACAGATCGTTTCATTTGCCTGATATTTTTAAAGATGTTATCATTCAATAAAAATGTAGGTATGAATAATGCTTTTCAGTTGAAAGACAAATTGGTTTGGATAGTTGGAGGAGCCGGTTACCTTGGGCAGGCCGTGGTTACATTGATAAACAACCTTGGTGCAAAAGTATTATGTATAGATATTGAAAACCGTGCTGCTGAGTTTGTAAATAGCGCGAAACTAAGTGGTAAAGTTGCAGTCGCTTCTTTCAATATTAATGATACAGGTTTTATTGGTCAGTTCGTTAAAGAACAAGCAGCCCTTCATGGTAGTCCGGATGGTTTGGTGAACCTCGCGTTTGGATCTACTGCCAAAAAGATGGAAGAGCTAACCGATGAAGACTTCGACAAAGTAAATCACGCAGCACTTACTGCTACATTCATGTTTGCCCGTGAGGTATCAAACTACATGATAAAAAGCGGAAGGGGGAGTATTGTATTGTTTTCGAGTATGTATGGTCTGGTATCGCCCAATGATGAGATATATGAAGCGCCCATGAACAAGAATCCGTTAGAGTATGGCGTGGGTAAGGCAGGTGTCATTCAAATGACAAAATATTTGGCTGTGCACTGGGCAAAGCAACAAATACGGGTAAATTGTATATCACCGGGGCCATTCCCCAATCCGTCTGTTCAACAAAATTATCCTGATTTTATAGCACGGCTTACAAAAAAATCGCCGATGGGAAGGATAGGTATTGCTGATGAAATAGCAGGACCTGTAGCGTTTTTATTATCTGATTTGTCGGGTTATGTTACAGGACATAATCTTGTAGTGGATGGAGGCTGGACAAGTTGGTAGAGGCGAGGTGAGGAGAAATGGGTGAATTACCACTTATAAGTTCAGAAACCGTAAACCCTCAAACCTTCTCTCATATCTCCAGCATTTTTCGATATTCTGTCGGAGTCATGTTTTTCAACTTTTTAAATTGTCTGTTGAAATTGGCAAGATTATTAAACCCGCTTTCATAAGCGGCTTCTACAATATTTTTGGTAGGATCACTCAGTAATTTGCAGGTATGCCCTATTCTTATTTCCGACACATATTCCATGAATGTCACCCGGTAATGCTCTTTAAAAAAATTACAAAAAGTTGTAGTGGCCATATTGGCAATAGCAGCAACCTCATTGAGGCTGATTTCTCTGTCAAAATTTCGCATGATATATTCTGTGATATTATTAAATCGGTCGGAAGCATGGAGGGAAGTGCTGTTTACAAATGCTGGGCTGGCTAATAGTGTATATTCTTTGGTATTTGCTATTAGGTCAAATATGGTAAACAATAAGCTAAGACGTTGTAAACCGCTCGCATTCGGCATTTGCTTCATTAACTCATTAATTTGTTTCCGGGTATTACCTTTTATTTCCAATCCGTTGGACGATAACTTCAGTATTTTTTTTAATCCTTCAATTTCTGGGATCTGTAAAAATTTTTCACCCAGAAAGTCCTCAAGGAACTGAACAACAATAGCATCTGCAGCATATTTATTGCTACCATTTAAATATTCACAGTCGTTCACCCACACATGGGGTAACATCGGGCCCATAAGTACAAGGTCTCCTTCATTGAAATAACCAATATGGTCACCTACCATTCTTCGTCCGGTACTTTTAGTTACAAGTACCAGTTCATATTCAGGATGAAAATGCCAGGGTACCGGGAAAAAATTACCTCTTTCCCTGAAGACAATAAATGATTTATCGAATTCTTTGGGAAGTCTGCATTCCACTGCTTTCATGATAACAAATTTCAGAAATTAACTATTCAGTGATTTCGATCAAATTATTATAGATTGTAATCGTTGATAAATTTAATTAAGATTTCTTAAATCAATCAATTCGAAATTTATTCTTTGCGAAGCCTTCTTCAACTTCATTTATTTTCTGTAGTAACTTCAATCAGTTTTTTATAACTTTCAGAGCCTTGAAATTTAAATTCACATCCAATATGTAAATATCAATAGGTTATTACTGTATTTGGGTTTTTTAACTGTCTTTAATTGTTGTGACCAGGATTACCGAGGGTATAAATTTTTTAATTATGCATAAATTATCACTGGCCCTGATATTCTTTGTTTATTATATACAGGGTATGGCACAAACGTCAGATTTGTTTTCTGTCAAAAAAGACAGCACCGGTTTTAATCTTACAGAA